>JAHYJD010000129.1 GCA_019429365.1 Bacteroidales bacterium
AAAGTTTTCAGCATCAAAGTCGTGGGTTACGACAGCGGTGCCACACACATCGCTTCCGCTGAAGCTTGCCAGCCATGCGGTCAGTTCGGCAGTGTTGCCATCGCCATCGCATTCTACGGTCATATCGGCCGGTTCATCAACCCAAACTGGATTGGTGGTATCCACAATAGTGAAAGTAGCTGAAGTAGTCTCAAAGTTACCGCAATCGTCAGTAGCTGTCCAGATTACCGTTACGCTTCCTGTTGCACCGCAATCATCAGTCAAAGCCGAGAAGTTATTGGTGATCAAAGGATCGCTGCAGTTATCGGTGGCAGCCACATTGGCCAGCCAAGCTACCAGGTCATCAATATTGCCCAGACCATCACATTCCACGGTCAGATTCGCCGGAACTATGGTAAACACCGGTGCAAGCTGGTCATCAACAATGATAAGCTGAGAACACTCAGAGAAGTTGCCGTCATCGTCGGCAATGCGGTACACGCGGGTAATGGTTTCGGGGCAGCTGAGGCCATCGCTGGTTTCGCTAACCAGTTCAAAGCTGCTTTCGTCGATCTCGTTGTTATCTGTTGCTAAGCCACCAGCAGCTACAAAAGCAGCATAGTTTGCATAGGGCAGAGGCACTTCATTAATGCAGTTCACGGTAATGGTGGGCGGGCAGGTAATAATGGGTGCCTCTTCGTCCTGAACCGTTACGGTGAAACTGCAAGAATATGAAAGTCCGCAGTCATCGGTGGCAGTGTAGGTTATGGTAGTTACTCCCAGGGGATATTGTCCACTGGCATTGGCCGTATTGGTAAAGTCATTTACCAGGGTATACGAGCCGCAGGTTTCCATTACCACCGGAATGTCAATGGTCACAGTGGCAAAGTCTTCACCTTCGTCATTAATGACCACAATGCTCGGAGGGCAAACAAATGCCGGGGGAGTGGTGTCTTCAATGGTGAAGGTGGCATCCTTTGTAATGAAGTTACCGCAGGCATCGGTCAGGGTAAAGGTTACGGTTGCGCTTCCGGTGGCACCGCAATCATCGCTCAGTGCGGTGAAGTTGTGGGTCACGATAGCTGTGCCGCAAATGTCACTTCCGCTGAAGCTATCCAGCCAGGTGGCCAGTTGGGCAGTATTTCCGCTGCCATCGCATTCCACGGTCATATCAGCGGGTTCCACAACCCAAAACGGATCAGTGGTATCTTCGATAGTGAAGCGTGCGGTTTTGCTGATATCGTTTCCGCAGGCATCGGTCAGGGTGAATTCCACGTCCACATAACCCGTAGCGCCGCATGCTGCAACAAAATTTGCTGCAACATAATCGTGGGTCACGGTTGCTGTGCCGCAAATGTCGCTTCCGCTGAAGCTTGCCAGCCATGCGGTAAGTTCTGCAGTATTTCCACTGCCATCGCATTCCACGGTCATATCGGCGGGTTCAGCAACCCAAACCGGATCGGTGGTATCTTCAATGGTGAAGCGTGCGGTTTTGCTGATATCGTTTCCACAGGCATCGGTCAGGGTGAATTCTACGTCCACATAACCTGTGGCACCACAAAGCGCAACAAAGTTGTCAGCAACATAATCGTGGGTCACGGTTGCTGTGCCACACAAATCGCTTCCGCTAAAGCTTGCCAGCCATGCGGTCAGTTGGGCAGTGTTGCCATCGCCGTCGCATTCCACAGTTAAATCGGCGGGTTCATTTACCCAAACCGGATCGGTGGTGTCTTCGATAGTGAAGCGTGCGGTTTTGCTTATATCGTTTCCGCAGGCATCAGTCAGGGTGAATTCTACATCCACATAACCTGTTGCACCACATTCAGCAACAAAATTTGCTGCAACATAATCGTGGGTCACGGTTGCTGTGCCGCAAATATCATTTCCACTGAAGCTTGCAAGCCATGCGTTCAGTTGGGCAGTATTGCCATCGCCATCGCATTCCACGGTAAGGTCGGTGGGCTCATTTACCCAAACCGGATCGGTGGTGTCCACTATGGTGAAGGTAGCCGTCGTTTCACTATACAGACCATTGACATCAGTAGCCCGGAAGGTGACCGTTACGGTGCCGGTTGCTCCACAAAGATCGCTGATCACGGCTGGGTTGGGTAAGTAACTCCAGGTTACCTCTCCGCAGTTATCGGTGGCCAAAGCGCCTCCATGGCTTGCCAGCCAGTTGCTTAAAGCATCTGGGTTGCCCAGACCATCACACTCAACGGTAAGGTTTGAAGCCTCAGTAGTTATTACCGGGGGCTGGTTATCCAATACAACAACCGCGAATGTACAATCACTTGTATTTCCGCTTAAATCAGTAGCTTCCGCCCTGACGGTAGTGGTTCCAACGGGGAACTGATATGGGAAAGTGATTTCAACTGCGCCAACATAATACTTAATATTATCCACGCCGCAGTTGTCTGTTGCAGTTGCGGTGAAGCTGAGTTCTGCATAGCATTGACCGGCATCGGCATTGTATGAAGCAGCCGGTGTTGGGCAAGTGATCACCGGGTCCTGGTTGTCAATCACCACTACATCGAAAGTGCAATCATCAGTATTTCCGCTTAAGTCGGTAGCTTCGGCCCTGACGGTGGTTGTTCCAACGGGGAACTGATAGGGGAAAGTGATTTCAACTGCGCCAACATAATACTTAATATTATCCACGCCGCAGTTGTCGGTTGCAGTAGCGGTGAAGCTCAGTTCTGCGTAGCATTCGCCTGCATCGGCATTGTATGAAGCAGCCGGTGTTGGGCAAGTGATAACCGGGTCCTGTGTGTCAAACACCACTACATCAAAAGTGCAATCATCGGTATTTCCGCTTAAATCAGTAGCTTCCGCCCTGACGGTGGTGGTTCCAACGGGGAACTGATACGGGAAAGTGATTTCAACTGCACCAACATAATACTTAATATTATCCACGCCGCAGTTGTCGGTTGCAGTAGCGGTGAAGCTCAGTTCTGCGTAGCATTCGCCGGCATCGGCATTGTATGAAGCAGCCGGTGTTGGGCAAGTGATAACCGGGTCCTGGTTGTCAATCACCACTACATCGAAAGTGCAATCATCGGTATTTCCGCTTAAATCAGTAGCTTCCGCCCTGACGGTGGTGGTTCCAACGGGGAACTGATAGGGGAAAGTGATTTCAACTGCGCCAACATAATACTTAATATTATCCACGCCGCAGTTATCGGTTGCTGTAGCTTCAAAGGTCAGTGATGCATAACAAAAACCGGGGTCGGTATTATAAGAGACATCTACAGTGGGGCAGGTAATCACCGGATTTGTCTCATCCAACACTATGGTATAAAGCGCCGCGGTGTTTGGATAAGTGCCGCTTGCCAGTTCGTTGTCGCTGCTGACACTTGCAATATTGGTAATATCCTCACACTGATTTATGGCAAACGTTCCTCTGATATAAATCGTCACTGTTGCGTCCACGTTAAGATTTCCAACTGCATATTCATAAGGTGTAGTCCATGCAGCCCAATTGTAATCGGGATCGTCGGTGGTGGCAAACTGTGCATTGCTCCAGAAGGCCGATACATCGTCGGTGATGACCACATTTCTGGCTTGCGAGGGGCCATGGTTGGTCACGGTAATAATGTATATCAGCTCTTCGCCGGCTATCGCAATGGCCTTTCCTGCGTCATCGCCGGTGCCCATTACGGAGGCGATTTTTGTGATTTCCAGGTCGGCAAAGGCATTCACTATCACTGTAAATGAACAGCTGGCAGTGTTGCCGCTGCCATCGGTGGCCGTCCAGGTAACCAGGGTGGTCCCTTCGTTAAAGGTGACCCCTTCCAGGCTGTCATCACCCGAAGCAATGGTTGCGCCGGTCAGTGCCCACGACAAATCCACATCACCACAGTTGTCGGTGGCCGTGGCATCCCATGCAGTGCCGCTGTGAACGTAAGTGGCACCTAAATTGGCATCTACGGTTTGGGTTTCGGTCACCGCGCAGGTGATTTCCGGGGGGGTATTGTCAATTACGTTTGTAACTAAAATAAATTCGTTATTTTCCTCGGTGGGATCAGCGTAATATTTGGAATAAATGGTGACTTTGTTTTCGAGCTGTTCTCCAAGTATGTCACAATCAATCCCACTCAAGGCAATGGTGATATCCACATTGTTTTGTTCACCGGGGTTTAAGGGGTCGCCAAACGTCCAGGTAATGGTGTGAGAGGTTTCATCATAAACCCCGCTCAAAGGCAAAGATTCAGCATTGAGCAAAATGGTTCCTTCGGGAAGGTAATCGATAACCTCGTATTCATAATCTGCATGGGCAACTTCACCCGAATTACCAAAAGTAATGGTGTATTCAAGTGTTTGGCCTATTTGGGCAGGATCCGGATTTGCGATTTTGGTAATATGTAAATCGGGGAGGACTGTAACTTGAACGAAGGCAATGTCTTGGTTATTTTGATAATTGTCGTCGGCCTCGATCAGGTAAATGGCAGCAGTATTGGTAATGGTTGTTGTTCCCGCATTAAAGTATTCCAATTCCTTTGCTTGTAAAACATAAACAATGCTTCCCGACTCACCTGGCAGTAAGGTGCCAAGGTTCCATGTAATGACACCATCCGTGGTAATGTAATCGCCCCCGGCAGCATCGTACACATCAAGGTAATCTTCATTAAAATTGTCCTCAATGTAAACCCCTGTAGCTTGCGCATTACCTATGTTTTCGTAATAAAGCGTGTAAGTTATAAGGCCTTCCGGATCAACAGTGAGGGGTTCGGCAGATTTTGTAAGCAATAAATCAGGGGTGCTTCGGACCGTAGTTTGTTCACTTGCACTTTGGGTGTATTCTGTGTTTCCGTCATAATATAGCGCTGTTACAGTGTTCTCTAAGATAGTGCCGTTTGGTAATCCTGCATTTACTTGGACCGTAATATTAATTTGCATATACTGCATGCTAGGTAATGGTCCCAAGCTCCAAACATTATTAATGCCAGGCATCGGAGCAGGTGTAGCGGATGAAAAAGTAACACCTTCAGGAAAAGACTCAGTAACTATTACATTATCAGCGCCTTTTCCACCAGAATTATATATAAATATAATGTAGGTGAGTTCTTCTCCTGAGCGAACCGGATCAGGATTGTCCAGTTTATTCATATCCAAGTAAGGCCTCTGCAATTGATTCACCATTGTTGCAACTTCGGTATAAACCTTGTAATCGTCGCAAACTTGTGAGGTGGCAAACACTTCTTTACAATCGTATTTTTGTGCATTCGGAGGATTACCATCTGTGGCAAGGTTAAAAAAGAAAAGGAACTGTTGATTGGGAAGTAAAAACCCTGTTTCGGTAACTGGGTTATTATCCAAATCATAAAAAGAACCGATCAGTTCTCTATTCGTGTTCTCAAGGGGCGGATCCCATAATTGGCAATCCACATCTATATAGGACAGGGAAAAATTATCTGTGATATTACCGGTGTTTGTAATGCTAATCAAGTTTCTTGCAGTACCTCCTTGTCCGGGAATAATACTCCCAAGGCTTTCGGCCAAAAGGGCTTGTGCAAACTGCGTAACGCTTGTTGTTAAAGTAGCAGTTCCTTCTTCGCCTGCATAGGTTGGGCTTGTAATTGTGGCCGAGTTAGTCAAAAAATACTCTACATTGCATTCAGGCATGTAGAAGCTATTAGGGTCCTGAAGTCCGACCCCAGGAAGACCGGCCCTTAGTTGAACCACAAGTTGCCTGAGGCCACCGCCTAAGGTTCCAATGCTCCATTTTAGCTGATTTCCAACTTGCACATAGCTGTACCCTCCTGTTAATGCTTCGGCACTAACAAAGGAGTAAAGGATTGGATCTGGAAGTTCATGGATTACCTCAACGTTTTGGGCTAAGGCTGTTCCATTGTTGGCAAATGAAATGGTGTAGGTAAGGAGTTCTCCTGGATTGGCCAATGTAGGCCCCTGGATGTTGATGTACAGGTTATCCGAGGATTGTGCGCTTAGATTGGCTAGTGCCAAAAAACTAGCAAAAAAGAAAAACAACCAACGCTGGTATCCTGTTTTTCTTGTTTTTGGGGAGGGTAAGGTTTTTTTCATATGCGATTTAAATTGGTTCTGAAAAAAGTTTGGGGAGGATATGTCGGACTAATGATAATGCCATTTATTCGATTTTTTGCGATAAAGGTATTAAAAAAATAATTCAAACCACATGCAAAGTGCATACAGTAAAAAAAATTAATAAACAAAAAGAGATATGCATCATGGTCAGAATGGCCATGATCCACTACGGGACGGAATATTTTTGTAAGCAGTTTCAAACTAACTTGTCGGACTTAGAAGCTTGAAAAAACCCATGAATTCTCACTTTTCGGTCGTCGAACCCCTGGAGTTTTTCTGCGAAAAACTATTTTTCTTTTGCAAAGA
>JAHYJD010000130.1 GCA_019429365.1 Bacteroidales bacterium
CGGGGTATGGGGTATGGGGCATGGAGCAGGGGGCAGGGGGCATGGGGCATAGGGCATGGAGCATAGGGCATGGACCATGGGGCCCTGAAAGTGAGAGCCCAAGGGGGTGTGAAAATGAGAGGGTGTGAGGGTGGGAAGATTTGATTAATTTTGTGTGATTCAAACGCTTTGTTATGACATCTACCTATTATATGCTTTCGCGGATTTTTCCTGTCGTGCTGTTTTTTGCTGTGGGCTGTTCGGGTGGCGATGGCAGCCAGGGCCGCTCTAAGGCTGCCTCTTCGGGCAGCGATCGGCCGCTTCCGGCCGAAGTGCCAGTGTTCAACCAGGATTCGGCCTTTGCCTTTGTGGCTGCCCAGCTCGACTTTGGTCCCCGGGTTCCCAACACCGAAGCCCACCGACGGGCTGCCCAATGGCTGGCACAGACCCTGGGCCGCTTTGCCGACACTGTGGAGGTGCAGCAAGCCAAAGTTAGGGCTTTCGATGGCACCGTGCTCAACATCAGCAATATCATTGCCTCTTTCGACCCTGAAAACCGCAGCCGCATTTTGCTTTGCGCCCACTGGGACAGCCGCCCCTTTGCCGACTTCGACCCCGACCCGGCCAACCACTACCGGCCCATCCCCGGCGCCAACGACGGGGGCAGCGGCGTGGGGGTGCTGCTGGAGATTGCCCGGCAGCTTTCCATGTCACGGCCCAATGTGGGAGTGGACATTGTGCTGTTCGATGCCGAAGACTATGGGCAGCACGAGCAGGCCACCACCTACACCGAGGATTCATGGGGCCTTGGCTCGCAGCACTGGGCGCGCAACCCCCACCGCCACGACTACAACGCCCGCTATGGCATACTGCTCGACATGGTGGGAGCCGCCGGCGCACAGTTTAAGCAAGAAGGATTTTCGATGATGTACGCACCCAACATTGTCAGAAAAGTATGGGCAGCAGCCCGGCGCATTGGTTATGGAGCATATTTTGTAGACCGCGAAGGCGGCTTTGTGACCGATGACCATTATTACGTGAATACCATACGCAACATCCCCACCATTAATATCATTCACCAGGAAGAGGGCAGCCGCCATGGGTTCTTCCCGCAATGGCACACCATGGACGACGACCTGGACATCATCGACCCCAACACCTTGAAGGCAGTGGGTCAGACCGTGCTCACGCTGCTTTTCGAAGAAAGATAAAACTCCTTTTTAAAGGTTGTTGGCCAGGTTGGCCAGCTCGCTGCGTTCGCCCTTTTCGAGGCGTATATGCGCATAAATGGGGTGGTTTTTCACCCGGTCGATGAGGTATGACAGGCCATTACTTTGTGCATCCAGGTAGGGCGTGTCGATCTGGTACACATCACCGGTAAAGATCATCTTGGTGTTTTCGCCGGCCCGGGTAATGATGGTTTTCACTTCGTGCGGGGTGAGATTTTGTGCCTCATCTATAATAAAGATGATGTTCGACAGGCTTCGGCCGCGGATATAGGCCAGGGGTGCCACCACGATCTTTTCATTTTCGAGGGCCTCGGTAATGGTCCTGAACTCGCGGTCCTTTTCGCGGAACTGCGTCTGTATGAATTTCAGGTTGTCGTAAAGCGGCTCCATGTAGGGGCTGAGCTTAGAGCTGATATCGCCGGGCAGGAAGCCGATGTCGCGGTTGCTCAGGGGCACAATGGGCCTGGCCACAAAAAGCTGGTCGAAGTTGCGGCGCTGCTCCAGGGCGCCGGCCAGTGCCAGCAGCGTTTTTCCGGTGCCGGCCACCCCCTGCAGGGTCACCAGCTTCACATCGGGGTTGAGGATGGCATGCAGGGCAAACACCTGCTCGGCATTGCGCGGAGTGATCTTCTGCACCGTATGCTTCTCGATGCGGCGAATGCGACCCTCTATGGCGTTGTAATAGGCCAGCACCGAATTTTTGCCATCCGACAATATATAATAATGATTGGGGATGGGGTTATCGATACCGAGCTCGGCCGTTTCGCAAAAGCCAAAGTTGTAAAGTTTTTCAATCACTTCGGGAGCCACACCGGTGAGGTGACTCTTGCCAGTGTACAGTTCTTCTATGTTTTTTATCTTGCCCGTTTCGAAGTCTTCGGCGGGAATGTTGAGCGATTTGGCCTTGAGGCGCAGGTTGATGTCTTTCGACACCAGAATTACTTTGCGCTCGGGATATTCGCGGGTAAGCAGCAAGGCAGCATTGAGGATGCGGTGATCGGGCTTGTCTTCGCCGAAGATCTGCACTGCGTCGATGCCATTGGGCTGGTTCATCACCACTTTAATGCGCCCGCCCTTGGCGTTGCCCACCGGCACCCAGTCTTGCAGCGAGCTGTGTGCCGAGAGCTGGTCGAGGATACGGGTAAACTCGCGGGCCTCGAAATTCTTGGTGTCGTTGCCCTTCTTAAACTGGTCGAGCTCTTCGAGCACGGTAATGGGCAGGGCCACATCATTATCTTCAAAACTAACAATTGCGGCATGATTATAGATGATGACCGAGGTGTCGATCACGAAGATCTTGCTTTTTTTGTCGGCGGCAGGTTTGCGGGTTGCTTTGGTGCGGGGTTTTGCCTGAGCAGCGGAAGTCTTTTGCATGGCGATAGGAAGTAGAACGTTTCACAAAAGTTTGCAGGGAATAAAGGTATACAAGATTTATTACCAAAGCAAAATAATATCAGGGCTTTCAAATTTTTAAAAAATCATGGAATTTACTTTATGTTTCATTTTTTTTGTATTTTAGCACCTTGAAAAATCAACCCCTTTTTGGGACTTTTCAAACAGGGAGAGGTGGCCGAGTGGTCGAAGGCGCACGCCTGGAAAGTGTGTATCCGCCAAAAGCGGATCGTGGGTTCGAATCCCACTCTCTCCGCCAGCTTCAACCAATTAAACCCAAACCAGATTAACCAATTAATCATTTCGTAAACAAAAACCAACAGAATCAGTTATGAAAAAATTATTCGTCTATTTGACTGTAGCAGGTATGCTCACTTTTGGTTTAAATACCATTGTAAGCGCGCAAGTTGATGCCGGTGAGGCAGAAACTGAAGTTGCAGAAACCGTTGTTGAGGAGGAGGTAGCTCCTGCCGAGGCCATGCAGCAAACCCTTGAGCCCGATTACGGGGATCAGACCTTCCACTACATCCTGAAGGAAAAGTTCATTGAAGGTGGCGCCGGCTTTATGAGCGTTATCCTGTTGTGTCTTATCATTGGTCTTGGTTTGGCCATTGAGCGCATCATTTACCTGAACCTTTCCACCACCAACACCAATAAGCTGCTCAACAAGGTTGAAGAAGCCCTGAAGACCGGTGGTGTTGAGGCTGCCAAGGATGTTTGCAAAAACACCCGTGGTCCTGTTGCCAGCATTTACTATCAGGGTCTTGACCGCTACAATGAAGGCATGGAGATCGTGGAGAAGTCGATCGTTTCTTATGGCAGCGTATTGATGGGCCGCCTGGAGATGAACCTCACCTGGATCTCGCTGTTTATCGCCATTGCTCCAATGCTTGGGTTTATGGGTACGGTAATCGGTATGATCGGCGCCTTCGACGCTATCGCTGCTGCCGGTGACATTTCACCCACCATTGTTGCCGACGGTATTAAGGTTGCGCTTTTGACCACCGTATTTGGTCTTATTGTAGCCGTTATCCTGCAGGTGTTCTACAACTACATCATTTCAAAAATCGACAGCATTGTCAACTCCATGGAAGACTCTACCATTTCCTTCATGGACATCCTGATTAAGTACAAAAAATAAAAAAGCCCCTGACTCATGAACGAAACCATAATTAACATCGGGATTTTTGTCACTTACGCACTGGTTGCGGTGGCAGTTATTGCGGTGGTCTTTTTTGGTATTTTCCATATGATTCAAAACTTTGGAAAAGCCAAAACAGCGTTGATCGGTGTCGTGGTACTGGTGGCTATATTTTTTGTTGCATACGCCCTCAGCACCAACGAGGTGTACCCGAACTTCAACGTAGGACCCACAGCTTCACAAATGATCGGCGGAGGCATTACCACCACCTTTATTCTGGTTGGCCTGGCATTGCTTGCTGCTGTTTATTCAGAAGTTTCCAAGTTATTTAAATAATCAAAAAACCTAAAAAGGAGATCTTTCTATGGCAAGAATGAATCCCGAAATAAATGCCGGTTCGATGGCCGACATTGCCTTCCTCCTGCTGATCTTCTTCCTGGTGACAACCACCATGGACGTTGACTCGGGGATTCTGAGGGTTCTGCCGCCGCCCATCGACCCAAATGCTCCACCGCCACCACCCGTTAGGGAACGTAACGTTTTCGTGGTGCTGATCGACTATCAGGACCGCATCCTCGTGGAGGGCCAGCTGGGCAACATTAACACTTTGCGCGAACAAACCAAAGAGTTTTTGCTGAACCGCACCAACGACCCCAACCTGCCCGAAAAACGGATGGTGGAAATAGAGAACCTCGGAGAAACAGAAGTTTCAAGGGGCATCATTTCTCTTCAGAATGACCGGGGAACTTCCTACGAGATGTATATTGCGGTGCAGAACGAGCTGGCTGCGGCCATAAACGAGCTGCGCAACGACCTCTCGCGTGAGAAGTTCGGCAAGCGCTTCGATGAACTTACCGATGAAGACCTGATAAAGGCCATAAGGGAGGCAGTGCCCATGGCTATTTCTGAGGCTGAACCTAAAGATATAGGAGGAGGCAGATAATGGCAAGATTTAAAAAAGACGCTGGCACCAAGTCGGTGAAGATCAATACCGCTTCTTTGCCCGACATTATCTTTATGTTGCTCTTTTTCTTCATGGTAACCACTACCATGCGCGAAACCACCCTTTTTGTGCGTACGCAAATGCCCCCTGCTTCAGAGGTGCAGAAACTCGAGCGCAAATCACTGGTGAGCTTTATTTACATTGGCCCCCCCATTCAGTACCAGGTTTTTGGTACCGAACCCCGGATTCAGCTCAATGACGCTTTTGCTACTTTGAATGAAATTGCACCTTATGTTGCTGCCGAAAGGGAAGCCCGTAATGAAGCGGAAAGAAACCAGATTACCACTTCGCTGAAGGTTGACCGCGACACCAAGATGGGTATCGTAACGGATGTGAAGCAGGAGCTCAGAAAATCGAATGCACTAAAAATCAACTACTCTACAACCCGTGGGGAAGTTGTTGCTGGAAGACGATAATTTTTCATTTTCATAATAAAAAAGCCGGCCCAAACAGCCGGCTTTTTTATTTGATCCTATTTGGTCTTCCTGACAAACATCCGCCAGTTAAACACATCTCGCTTTTGCTGAATGCCGAAGTAGCCCTCCTTTACCGCCTTTACCTCTTCAATGGTATAAAAGGCGTTGGGGTTGTAATGTTTGATAATACCAATGGCTTTGGGAATACTCTTTCGCTTGATAATGGTGAAGACGATCTGCACGGGTCCCTGGGCGCCTTCGGCTGCCACTGTGGTTACGCCAAAGCCTACCTCGCGCAGGTGGTTCACCAGGTCGCTGGTATCTTTTTTAGGTACGATGCGGATGAGGGCTGTGCCAATAGAAATTTTCTCCTCCAGGCGTATGCCCACATAATTGCCCATGGCATAGCCGGCCCCATAGGCAATGTACGACATGGGATTGGAGAGGTGCTTCAGTACCTGGGTGACGGCCAGCAGCCAAATGATCACTTCGAAAAACCCAAGGATGGGTCCGATGTGGCGGTAGCCCTTCGACACAAAGATCAGCCGCATGGTGCCTATGCTCTGATCCATGATGCGCGACAGAAAGATGAGCATGGGCAGCACCACCCACGACCACCAGAATGACTCAAAAAATGCAGCTTCCATAGTTTTGGGAAAAGTTTATTCTTCGAAAAATGAATATACATTGCGCAGGCTGTAGCTGCGTGAGATGCCTCGTTGCAGGTTTCGCACCACGATATGGCTTTCGAGCAGACGGCCCTGATCGTCGTAACTGCGTTCAATGCTGTTGATCAGCTCGCCGTTTACATCGTGCTCGTCCTGGAAAATAATGTCGCCGCGTTCGTTGTATTCCATGCGCAGGGTATTTTTCTGGCGACGGTTTTCATCCACGATCTGCAGCGGCCGGCCCTGATCGTCGTTTTCAAACAAGATGCGTTCCACCGGATCGCCCTCCTGGTTGCAGGTAGTGGCTGAAAGGCGGTGGCCCGACTCATCGAAACGGTATACTTTCCGGTACCAGAGCTCCTCCTCGCGGTTATCGGTCACCACTTCTGTCAGCTTCCCGTTTTCATCGTAGGTGTTTA
>JAHYJD010000222.1 GCA_019429365.1 Bacteroidales bacterium
TGCCGATAAAACGGGGGTTTCGCGGCAAACCATTGTAGCCATTGAGAACAGAAAATATTTCCCGACACTCGAACTCGCTTTTCGCATTGCACATGTTTTCAAAGTGCAACTCGAAGATGCTTTCACCATTGAGTTCCTGCCTGAGGGGAAAATTTTGAAATAGCCGGAACAGTTAGAAGTTACAGGCACTGATTTTCGATCTGAAACCCATTTTTTTCATTCATTTAAAAAAGAAAAAAATAAGTTTGCGGTCTTTTGGTTTTTCCTTGTAAATAGGCTAATTTTCAACATTCAATTTACTTATTTCAAATGTTTGATCTTATGGACCTCTCGTTTTATTTCCTTTTGTTCATTGCTGTCCTGGCAATAATCACCCTAATTCTGATGCTGGTTTTTCTCCCGAAAGGGAAAGGGGAAAGAGAAAAACTTGAGTCTCGCCTGGCCGAACTCTCGCAAGCAATAACCAGGTTTACAGGCGGGCTGAAAGAAGACTTTCGCATGAACCGAGAGGAGATTGCCAATTTAACGCGCGACAACCGCAAGGAGTTGAACGACAGCCTGAAGGACCTTCGCGACGAGCTGGCACGCACTCTTAAAGCACTGAACGAGAGCAATCTGCAGCAGCTTAGCCTCATCAACACCCAGGTGCAGGATAAGTTGAAGTTATTAACCGACCAGGCCAAGACAGACAATACCCAAATGCGCGAATCGCTCGAAAAAGTGATGAAAAATTTCCAGGAGTCGTTCGACAAGAATGTGGCTTCATTTAATGATCTGCAGCGCGAAAAGTTTGGACAACTTGAGATTACCCAAAACAAACTGCTTGAGAACACAGAGAAGAAACTGGAACAGATGCGGGAAACCGTAGATGAGAAGTTGCAGAAAACCCTCAACGAGCGCCTGGGGCAATCGTTTGAACTGGTGGGCAAGCAACTGGAGAGTGTGCAAAAGGGGCTCGGCGAAATGCAAACCCTTGCCCAGGATGTGGGCGGCCTGAAACGGGTGCTTAGCAATGTGAAGGCCCGCGGCGGCATTGGCGAAGTACAACTGGCCATGCTACTTGAGCAGGT
>JAHYJD010000223.1 GCA_019429365.1 Bacteroidales bacterium
TGCTTTTCAAAGCAGCCTGGGCCACCATAGCCCAGTTTGGCCTGGTCAAATTTCACGGCGATACCGGTATGATTGCCGTGTTGCACACCTGGGGACAAAACCTGAGCCTTCATCCTCATGTGCATTGCATCGTGCCGGGTGGTGGCATTGACTATCGGGGCCAATGGAGACCGGTAAAAACATCCGCAACTGGCAAGGCTTATTTGTTCCCGGTGGAGAACCTGTCACGGGTATTCCGGGGCAAGTTTATGGCGGCCCTGAAGAAGCACAGCTCTCAGGAAAAGCCATTCATCCGGGAGCTATACAAGACCAATTGGGTGGTGTATGCCAAAGAGCCTTTTGCCGGCCCGGACCAGGTGGTGGAGTACCTGGGACGATACACGCACAAGGTAGCCATCAGCAACCACCGCCTCAGATCAGTCGATCAGGCCGGTGTAGAGTTCTCTTACCGGGATTACCGGGACAATCGGGCCAAACGGATGAAACTGGGCGGGGTGGAGTTTTTACGCCGGTTCAGCCAGCATATTTTGCCCAAAGGATTTGTCAGGATCCGTCATTACGGTTTGCTGTCGGCCGGCAAGCGAACCCAATTGAGGCAATTACAGTCAGCGCTTGGGGTGCAGGCACCGGAGAAAAAAGAAAAGAAGAACTGGAAGCAGCTTTGCCGGGAACACCTGGGATTTGATCCGGATCAATGCCCGGAATGCAAACAAGGCCGGATGGTTGTTCTACAGTGGCTTGCCGCGGTCCGTGGCCCGCCGGAAAAACCCTGGAACCCGCAAGTTGCAACTGGGAAATAGCATCAAACACAAATCGTTCACAACATGGACCTGGAATACTATTTCATCAATCTTTCAAAACCGGCTAAAGACCTATTTCTGAATGGGAAGTTCATTACAAAAAACCTTACAGCAGCCGGTATAAATTCAACGAATAATGCCGGAAACAATCCGGCATTCCCTCTTTAGAAACCTTAAATTCCATAAGAGCTTTTAGTAAACTGCGCGGGAAGGGATGTCGTGCAACATGGCTTCATGTTGGGTCCGCCGGGGCGGACCACACGAAGC
>JAHYJD010000018.1 GCA_019429365.1 Bacteroidales bacterium
TATTTTTTTGTCTTGTTTTTTGCCCTCCCCCTTTGCAAATTTGAATTCTTTAATTCAATCTTTTAATAACTAAACCCAAATCCAATGAAAAAACGTGTGTATTTTTTGTGGGTGCTTTTGGCGGCACCGCTCATGCTTTGGGCTCAGGCGGGCTCAATCGACCCTGACTTCAACGGGGCTTATTTACACCAGGCAACCGGCACCAATGGCTGGGTCGCAAGCATTGTTGAGCAACCCGATGGCAAGATCCTTATCGGGGGCTTCTTTTCCGAGGTAAACGGTGTGCAGATGGACCTTATTGCCAGGCTTAATGCCGATGGTACGCTTGATGAAACCTTTGACCCGGGAATGGTAGTAAATGGTGGCATAAGGCAAATAGCATTGCAGGAAGACGGCAAAATACTGCTGGCAGGCGCTTTTGAAACTTTTAACGGGGTTTCGCTGAGAGGTTTTGCCAGGCTAAACCCAGATGGTAGCCTTGATGAAACCTTTAATATTGGCCCGGGAGCAAATGGAAGCGGATATGCTGTTTTGGTTCAGCCCGACGGAAAGATTCTGGTTGGCGGCAACTTTTCTGCATTTAACGGCCAGGATGTTAACCTGATCACCAGGCTAAACCCTGATGGCAGCTTCGATGAAAGTTTTAATCATACCGGAGGGGGAAATAATGCCATTCTATCCATGACTATTCAACCTGATGGTCGAATAGTTGTTGGCGGGGCATTTACCGAAATGGGAGGGCAGCAGATAAACCGGATTGCCCGTCTAATGCCCAATGGCAATCTTGACAGTAGTTTCGATGCAGGGAGTGGAGCCGACTGGACGGTAATGTCCCTGGATATAACCACCAATGGGCAAATATTAGTAGGTGGTTTATTTGATAATTTTAATGGCTTTACCGTTCATGGAATTGCCCGACTGAATCAGGATGGAAGCGTGGATGAAAGCTTCTATAAAGGCAGCGGCGCAAATAACCGTGTTTTGCACATTTCCGAGCAACCTGATGGAAAAGTTATTGTGGCCGGTTCCTTTACCATCTTTAATGGTGTACCTCAGAGACACATTACAATGCTTAACAGCGATGGAAGCTTTGATATGGAATTTAACCCGAGCCCGGGAGCTTATGGTGATATTTGGTCTTTGGTTCGTCAGGAAAGCGGCAAACTGCTGATAGGAGGAAGTTTTACCCGATATGATAATGTATTAAGGGGTCGAGTGGCACGTCTGCACCCTGATGGAAGCCTCGACAGGGATTTCATGCGCGAAATTTGGGTAAACAATCAGGTGAGAGCCATTGCCATACAATCTGACGGCCGGATATTGATAGGCGGGGATTTTACCAGTTACCAGGAAAACCAGGTAAACAGGATCGCCCGCATTCTGCCCGATGGTAATATCGATCTCGACTTTGATCCCGGCGCTGGAGCAAATGGAAGAGTGAATGCCATATTGCAACAGCCCGATGGAAAAATTCTTATTGGCGGTGCCTTTACCAGTGTGGATGGTGTGGCACACAACCGCATTGCCCGCCTGAATGCCGATGGGAGCCTGGATACTGGTTTTAACGTGGGCAGCGGGGCAAACAATGTGGTTTTTGACCTAGCCCTCCAACCAGATGGCAAAATCGTTGTTGCTGGTTCGTTTACCTCTGTAAACGGACAAAGCCGTGACCGGATTGCCAGGCTGAACCCTGATGGCAGCCTCGATGGCGCTTTCGATCCTAAAAGGGGTGCCAACAGTACTATTTTAAATATTGCTTTGCAACCCGATGGCAAAATACTGGCCTCGGGCCAATTTCACAGATGGGGCAATCAAAACTGGGGATATATTGTCAGGCTTAATCCTAATGGCAGCCTTGACCGCGGCTTTGATTCCAGAACCGGCGCAAACCATTACATCAATGCCATGGTGCTGCAACCCGATGGAAAAGTTGTTATCGGCGGAACATTCTTTTACTACAATGGTATTTTTATGCGGCATTTGGCCAGATTGAATGCTGATGGCAGCCTCGATTCGGGTTTCGACATAGGAGACGGGCCTGATAGTCATATTACGTCTCTTGCTTTGCAAGAATCAGGCAGAATTTTGCTGGCCGGCAATTTTACCAGTTTTAACGGACAGACTTCTAACAGGCTGGCCAGGCTTCACCCCAACGGCGAGCTTGATCAAACCTTCAGCAGTGGAAGCGGTCCGCATTCATTAATCCATGCCATGGCCGTCCAGCCAGACAACAATATATTGATTAGCGGCGAATTTGTAATTTACAATGGGGCTTTCAAACCTTATTTGGCAAGAATCATGGGTTATGAGGTGATAGATAACATGCCACCAATGCCCGACCTTGAAAGCCTGCCTGATGTGCTGGCTGAATGCGTGGTGTATTTTGAAGACCTGGAAGTACCTACTGCTACCGACGATGTGGAGGGAACTGTGTATGGCACCACCGATCAGTCCGTTTTTCCAATAACCGCACAAGGTAATACTACCATAACCTGGACCTATAAGGATGCGGCGGGCAATTTAGCCAAGCAGTACCAGAACATTATCCTGCAGGATGTAACCCCACCCGTAGCTTTAACCCGCGACATTACCGTGGCCCTTGACGCGAACGGCGAAGCTTTTATTACCCCCGAAATGGTTGATAATGGCTCAACTGACAATTGCGATATTTCCATTATGACCCTTGACCAGGACTATTTCACCAGTGAAGACCTGGGCGAAAACTTCGTTACCCTTACCGTTTACGATTTCGGCGGAAATTCAACTTCAGCCGAAGCCACAGTGACAGTTACAGACTTTGTGGAATCAACCCAAGCCATTGTGTATTACACTGGAGCAGTGTCAGTTGCAGCTTCGGCACAAAATGCCAGGGATGTTGTTATTCCATTAGGCGTGAGCGTTTATTTTCCAGAAAAAACCAATTCAGTATGGCATGCAACCGTTACTTTTAATTTGTATAATGCCGGCTCGGGTCAATATGAGCCCTTGGCTTCAACAGGGCCCATTTCCTTTTCGAACGGGAAAAAAAACAGTGACATGCCATTAGCAACCCTTGAGCACCTTTACTTGCACAATTTTTTGTCGGGCGACTTTAACCTTTTAGGTGTTGAAGTAATTGTTGAGGGTGATATTTCCGGACTATCGAATAAAGAAGAAAATTTGATAACGGTTTTCAAACCCCTGCGCAACCACGCGGCTGGCGGCGGCCATATTCTCTCTGCAACCGGAGCAAGTACCGATGGATTGCTTTTCCCGCCAGATGAGGGTTCCACAATTCAATTTGGCTCTTTTGTAAGGTTCAACAACAACGGCAGCAACCCCCGCGGCGAAGTCATGCTGACCTGGCTGCATGAGGGTCGCCTGTTTCAGGCCCGATCAACTGACATTGTTGATCTGGGTGTGATTGTTACCAAATGTGGGGACAGGCGGGCAGTAATTATCGCAGCCAGCGAGCTGAGAGAAGTATTGAAAGATGGCAGCCAGTTGCACTACGGGCCTGGCTTTACCCTGGTACTGAGCATGCGCGACCGAAGCTTATCAGGCGAGCTCGATCTGGCTGGCCTCACCCTTTACGGGGAAGACCAGGTTTTATTCTCCAGTAATTGGGACGGTAGCTACACTTTCGAATCCTGGCTGGAAAAAGGAGCTGTATCAGTGGCCTCAAACAATATTTTTAACACTGAGGTATCTTTCAATCAATCAAATATTGAAGCCAATTCAATGAGCGAACCGCAAACCAATTCGTTCACCTATGAAAAGAATAACTTGTCCGTGTTCCCCAACCCCTTCGGCGACAAGCTGAACTTCCGCTTTGCCCCCGCTGCCGACACCCAGGTACGCCTGGAGCTGTTCGATATGACCGGTGCTTTGGTTGAAGTGCTGTTCGAAGGTTCGGTGGAGGCAAACCAGCTTGTAGAGGTTCAGTACCATCCCCGACTCAGGAATACCAGTTTCCTATTCTATCGCCTGACAATGGGTGATGAATTACAGACCGGAAAAGTTATGTATCAAAGGTAAATTCAAACCCTTGGTATATAATGGAAGCGGCCCCGAGTAAATTCGGGGCCGCTTTTTTTTAAAAAATATTCCGTCAGAATAAAACAGCCCTTTCCGGGAAATACTATAAATTTATACCTGCACTTTGAAATAAAATTCATAGCCAGGCAATTTAGGCAAAACCTTTTCTTTTAAAACATTGATAATGAAAAATATAACAGTCTTATTGCTGATCTTCATGGTATCGGCACTCTTCTTCTCTTGCAACGACAAGGACGAAAAGGAACCGGTGGTGGAGTACTTTATAAGGGCCACAGTAAATGGATCAGCACTTTTTTTTAATGACCAGACTGCCCTTTGGGGGCAGGCTTTACATTACGAGCAGCAGCACGAACTAAACATTTACGGAAGCATCGAAGAGATTATTGGAATTACCATACAGGTGCTCGACAACCAGGCCATTGCACCCGGTGTTTATGCTGGACTGGAAGATAACGGCACCCATTTTGAAGGGGTGCGAATTATTTTCTCCCAGGAACTCAACAATTACATTACAGACGACCAGAACCCTGTTGGAACCGTTGAAATTACTGAGCTTAGCGAAACCGAAATAAGAGGCAACTTTTCTGGTGAATTGAAAATTCTGAACAAGAGCCAACCCCTGGTTATTTCAAACGGACAGTTTTTTGTAAAAAGGGAGGGATAGCCTTCAGGAACCTCGCCAACATTGTTATTTTTGCCCGGTCAATCTGGTTTGTCATTCAATGCTATTTCCTTTGCAAATAATAGAATCAAAATGAAAGCCTTAAAACACCGCTGGATTTTTTTCATGCTGATACTTTGTGTAAAGGTCGTTTCAGGCACCGGTAGCCAGGCTTCCCTGCTTAAACAGTTTGAACAGACTACTGAACCAAATGAGAGGGTAAACCTGCTCTTGCAGCTTGGAGATTACTATGTACAAAGCAAACCTGATTCGGCCATTTTCTTCTATCAGCAAGCTGTTGATCAGGCCCGGGAATACGAAAGTGAAAGTTTTTCGGCTGTCGAAAAGGAGCAGTTCTACCAGCTTAAGGCTTTATCTTTCAGAAAATTGCTGCTGGCATTAAACAATAGCGGCGACAACGACCGCCTGCTTAGCCAAGCCCAGGAATTGCTGGAAATGGCTTCAAAAAGAAATGACAGCCTTTCCATAGTTACCTCTTATTCTTATTTCGGTGCATTAGATCTTTATAAAGGCAATTATCCGCAGGCTATCGATCATTTTATCAAGGCTTATGAAATAACCCATTTGCTGAATGACAGCCTGGAAGTGGCCAGAATAGCCCAGAATATTGGGGTAGCAAATTTTTATATGGGCAATCTTGAACTGGCAGCCAAATTTACCCTCGAATCGCATGAATATTATTCGGACCTTGATCATTTACTTGGAAAAGCCAGTTGCCTTTTGATGCTGGGCAACCTGCAGTACGACCTGGACGACCTCAATAAAGCCCTGAATTACTATAACGAAGCTTACCTGGGTTTTGAAGAGCTGGGACATACCAATGGAAAATACAATACAATTCTGAATATAGGTGCTATTTTGATAGAGGAAGGGCGCTACCAGGAAGCAATAGAGCGCTTTGAAGAGGCCATAGCTCTTGCAACCGAAATAAACGACCAGCAGGGGGTAGTTCGTTGTTTGCACAATATTGGTATGAGTTTTTCGCGCTTAAACCAGCCCGACCAGGCCCTGCAATACTACCAGGAAGCTTTGCAGATTGCACGAAGCCACAACATGAGGCATCTCGAAGCCAACACCCTGAGCAATATGGCGGGAGTAAACAACGACCTTGGGCACTTTAACACGGCCCTGGGCCATGCCAGCCGTAGCCTGGAACTGTCAAGAGAGATTCAGTCGCTCGACGACCAGCTGCACGCCTACCACAACCTTTCACGCGCCCAGGAAGGGCTGGGCAATTTCAGGCAGGCCCTGGAATACCATAAACTTTTTAAGCATTTCAGCGATTCTCTGAACCGCATGGAAAACCTTAGGGAAATAAGCCGGGTAGAAGCCCAATTTCAGAACGAAAGGATGAGGCAAGAGGTGGAGCTGAAAAATACACAGCTCGAAAAGCAAGAGTTGGAGATTGCCAGTCAGTCGCTTAGCCTTGGGCGACAACGAATGATCAGAAACATACTGATCATCGGTTTCGTTTTGCTGGCAAGCGTGCTGGCCTATATTTATTCCAGCCTGCTGAGGCGCAAGAGAACCAATGCATTCATAATGCAGCAAAACCAGGAGATCATCACCCAGCACCAGGAAATCACCCACCAGAAAGCCATCATTGAAGACAAGAACGAGGCCATGGTGTCGAGCATACGATATGCCCAGAACATTCAAAAAACTTTGCTGCCCGACGAGCCTTTATTGCAAGACCTGCTCGGGCAGATGTTTGTCATTTACGAACCCAAAGAAATTGTCAGCGGCGATTTCTATTGGATAGGCAAGCAAAACGGAATTACCCTGCTGGCCCTTGCCGACTCAACCGGTCACGGGGTGCCTGGCGCATTTATGAGCGTAATGGGCATGTCGTTTCTTAATGAGTTTGTGGCACGCCGCAAATATGCTTCGCCGTCCCAACTGCTCGACGAAATGCGCTTGTATATTATCAGCTCTCTGCACCAGCAGGGCGACTATTCAGATTCGCCCGAAGGCATTGAAATGGCACTGGTAGCTATCGATCACCAAAACCATTCCTTAACTTACAGCGGGGCCCGTACGCCCCTTTTCGTTGCCTCAAAAAATACCATATCCTTAAACGGTGAACCCTTGCCTTCAACCGAAGGACCGGTTTTTAAAATCAAGGGCGACCAAATGCCTCTCTCCTTTCACAGGAAAATGAGGGCTTTTTCAAACCAAAGTATACAACTGCAAGCAAACGACATGGTGTATATGATGACCGATGGCCTGGCCGACCAGTTCGGAACCAAAGCCAGGGAAAGGTTTACAAACCAGCGCGCTTTGAAACTGCTGGAAGAGGTGTATCATATGCCTCTTTGCGATCAAAAAGACCGCATTCTGGAGACCTTCCATGCATGGAAAAAAGATTGCGAACAGGTGGATGATATGGCAGTGATTGGGTTTAGAATATAAGGAAGGTTGTTATTGTTGTCATTGTTGTCGGGTTAAAAAGGGTTCAATGTTTAATGTTCAAAGTTCAAGGTTAGTTTGGGGTTTTTACTCCCCCCTGCCAGCCGGCAGGCAGGCTTTGGAGGGGGTTGGGGGGGGAGGTTTTTTTCATACTTCGGACTCCGGACTTCGGACACGTTGTTGTTCAAATTGCTTCGGACTTCCAACTTCGGACAATTTTCAATTTTAAATATAGAATTAAAAATGCTCCGTTTTTCCACTCGTGAGGTACAAATCGGCAACCGGCCGCTGGGCGGACAAAATCCCATTAGGCTGCAATCGATGACCAATACGGCTCCGCTGGATACCAGGAGTACGGTAGAACAAGCTATTCGCATTTTTGAAGCTGGGGCCGACTATGTGCGCATCAGCACTCCCAGCCGTCAGAGCGCCCTGAACCTTGAGAGTATCAAAAAAGAGCTTCGGCTGGCGGGATTCGACCAGCCCCTGGTGGCCGATATTCATTTCAATGCAGACCTTGCTCTGATTGCCGCCCGCCTGGTGGAGAAGGTACGCATCAACCCGGGAAACTACACCGGCCTTCCCCGAAAAGGGCAAACAGAATGGACGGATGCCGAATATGCCGCCGAGCTGGAAAAAGTGCGCGAAAACGTAGCACCCCTCATTGACGCATGCCGACAATACGGCACTTCCATACGCATTGGCACCAATTTCGGCTCGCTGTCGCAGCGCATTATTTCACGCCATGGCAATACGCCCGAAGGCATGGTGCAATCAACGTTTGAGTTTCTCAAGATCTTTGAAGACCTGGGCTTTTATCAGAGCGTGGTTTCCCTCAAGGCCAGCAACCCGCTGATCATGATTCGCTCGTATCTGCTTATGGTAGAGCGCATGCAGCACGAAGGCATGGCTTATCCCTTGCACCTGGGCGTCACCGAAGCGGGCGAAGGCGAAAACGGCCGCATAAAATCGGCCCTGGGCATTGGCACCTTGCTGAAGATGGGTATTGGCGACACCATTCGCGTGAGCCTTTCGGAGGCCCCCGAGGACGAGATTCCCGTGGCCCGCAAAATTGCCCAGCCATTTCAGGAATATTTCACCGCCGGAAATAACCCGAAGGTTGCCTTTTCTGTAAAGCCTTTCGAATGGCAAACCAGCCACTCCCCTCTATTGCCGGGTGGGCACAAGGCCATTGTGGTGCTTCCCTTATCAGAAAGGGAAGAAATGGAAAAAGACCCTGATTATTTTTTTGTTTCAAAAAGCGGGAGCCATGCAAATCACCCCAAAAAGGAACTGGTTGAAACGGGCAGCGGAAAGCGCCTTGCCTTGCTGGGCTTACAGGAGTTGGCAAACAACAACGAGCGGTTTTACCCTGATATTAACTTTATCGAAGTAAATTTTCCCGGTGACAAGCCTTTTCTTCCCTTGTTCAAAAAAGCGCCAGGCTTGGTTTTGGTTTGCACTTTCCCCGAAAGGGAAATTACTGAACAGGTGGAGGCATTATGCCAGCAACTGGAAAAGCTTGAGCTGAAGGCGGCCATTGTGCCTCGCCTGAATTATTTGCACGATGACGAAGAGTCCTTCATGCTCAGCCTTACGGCCGATGCCGGAGCCCTTTTGCTGCAACGCAAAATACACGGACTTTTTGTGGAGGCTCCGAACCTCCCAAATCAAAGCAACATTGCCAGCATTTGCTTTGGTTTGCTGCAAGCCAGCGGACTGCGCATCACCCGAACGGAATACATTTCGTGCCCTACTTGCGCCCGTACCTCTTTCGACCTGGTAAAGTTGTTGAAGCAGGTAAAGGATAAGACCAGCCGCTTCCCAGGCCTTAAAATTGCGGTGATGGGCTGCGTGGTAAACGGTCCCGGCGAAATGGCCGATGCCGATTACGGCATCATGGGCGCAGGACCAGGAAAGGTGCACTTATACAAGGGCAACCAGCCTATAATGAAAAATATTGACCAGGATAAAGCAGCAGAAACCCTTGAAGATTTAATTAAAAATTTGATAATCAACACTTAAAAGCAAATCTGGCAGTTTACTCTTATTACCCAATATTATTAATTCGTTGTATCTTTGCATGGTTTTTTTTAACAATCTGACATGAATATATTGATTGCTGGCGATAGCGAGATGGCACTGCACATTGCTCGCTTGCTTGCGAATGAAAAACATAACGTCTCCCTGATTTGCCCCAACAAGGAACTGCTCAAGGTAATAGAGTCTCACTCCGACCTGATGACCTACGTTGGCGACTCCACCTCGATTCAGATGCTGCAGGAAGTCAATCCCAAGCGTATGGATTTGCTTATCAGCGTACACCATGATGGACGTATCAATTTGCTCACGGCCATTATGGCCAAAAAGCTGGGAGTAAGAAAATGTATTGCCAAGCTGCATGAGGTTGAGTCGCTCACGCCTGAATACAAGGATTTCTGCAAAAGCCTGGGTATTGATTTTCTGGTTTCACCCGAAAAGATTGCAGCCAAGGAAATAGTGAACCTGCTCAACAACACCGCCGCCGCCGAGATTTTTGATTTTTCTGACAACCAGCTTTCGCTGATGCTGGTGAAGCTCGAAGCAGGTGCCCCGGTTATTGGCAAATCGCTCACGCAGATTGCCCAGGAGCAGCCACAAATAGACTTCAGGGCCGTGGCCATTCATCGGCTTGCCCGTACTATTATTCCTAAGGGTGATGATGTTTTCCAGGAGGGAGATATGGCCTATGTAATAACCAAACCCCATGGCATTGAGCAATTGCTTGAAATGGGCGGCAAGCAGAGGTTTGAAATATTTAACGTAATGATAGTGGGTGGCGGGGCCGTTGGCAAAATGGCAGCCGCAGCCCTGGAGAAGAAGTTCAACATTACCCTTTTCGAAAAAAATTACGAGCGCTGCCAGGAATTGTCCGACTACCTTTCTGATACCCTTATTATTAATGGCGATGCCCGCGACATTACCCTGCTCGAAGATGAAAATATCAGGGCAATGGATGCTTTTGTGGCTGTTACCAACAACTCAGAGACTAATATCCTGACCTGCCTGCTTGCACGTAAATTCGGGGTAAAAAAGACCATTGCCCTGGTTGAAAACCTCGACTTTATTGATATCTCACAGAATGTTGGCATCGACACCATCATAAATAAGAAACTAGGTACGGCAAGCTATATCATCCGCTTTACCATGGCAGCCGAAGTTATTTCAACCAAATGCCTGATAGGAATAGAAGCAGAAGTGTTTGAATTTGTAGCCGCTAAGGGTTCGGCTGTAACCCAAAAGCCCATCCGGAAGCTGAAATTCCCTGTCAAGGCCATAATTGGCGGCATTATACGCGAAGGAAAAGGGTACATTGCTGGGGGTGATTTTCAGATTGAAGCCAGCGACAAGGTGGTGGTCTTTGCCCTGCCCCAAGCTTTTCATCAGGTGGATAAAATGTTCAGAAATTAAGCGATATTATGTCAGGCTGGTTGGATATTAACCTCCGCATGATTACCAAGTTCACAGGTATCCTGCTGATGATCCTTACCTTTTTCATGTTGCTTTCGGCCATCTGGTCGGTGGTTTATGCCGAGGACCAGGCACTGAGGGCCATCCTATGGGGAAGTGCCATTACATTTGCTTCGGGCCTGAGTATGTTTTTGCTTACCCGCACGCACGACCACCGGAACATCGGAAAAAAGGAAGGATATATTATTGTAACCCTCACCTGGGTAAGCATCTCGGCATTTGGTGCCCTGCCTTTTTACCTTTATCACACCATCCCCACCTATACCGATGCCTTTTTCGAAACCATTTCCGGGTTTACAACCACTGGGGCCACCGTTATTCAGGATATTGAATCCATTTCAAAAGGCTTGTTATTTTGGCGCAGTATGACCCATTGGCTGGGCGGCATGGGTATCATTGTGCTTACGCTGGCCATTTTGCCTGTGCTGGGTGTGGGTGGCATGCAGCTTTTTGTGGCCGAAGCACCGGGCACCACCCCCAGCAGGCTGCACCCCCGCATTGCCGAAACAGCCAAGCGGCTATGGGGTATCTATGTGCTGTTTACCTTGCTGCAAACCATATTGCTCATGTTTGGCGGCATGGACCTGTTCGACGCCCTCAATCATGCCTTCAGCACCATGGCCACCGGCGGTTTCTCTACCAAAAACGACAGCGTAGCCAGCTTTTCACCCTACATACAATACGTGATTATTTTCTTTATGGTAATGGCAGGCACCAGCTTTTCGCTCCACTATTTTGCCCTGAAAGGCCAGCTCGACAAGGTGTATAAAAATGAAGAGTTTCGTTTTTTTATTTCCATTATGGCCATCTTTACGGTGGTAATTGCCACCACTATTTTCCTCACCAGTCAAATAGGGTTTGAAAAAGCATTTCGCGACAGCCTGTTCCAGGTGGTTTCCATTGTTACCACCACAGGGTTTGTTTCGGCAGATTACCTGCAATGGGAAGGTTCGCTGTGGTTTTTAATATTCCTGCTCATGTTTGCCGGCGGCTGTATCGGCTCCACCGGCGGTGGCATTAAAATGATCCGCCACCTGGTATTGCTCAAAAACGTACGCCTCGAATTCAAGCGGCTGATACACCCCATGGCTGTTATTCCCGTAAGGATAAACGGAAAGACTATCCCCACCGAGATCATTAATAACTTCCTGGCCTTCTTTATGATTTATGTGGTAACCATTGCCATTGGTTCAGTGATTATGGCCATCATAGGGCTTGATTTCATGTCGGCGTTTGGAGCTACTGTAGCCACCCTGGGCAACGTAGGACCCGGTATA
This sequence comes from Bacteroidales bacterium, assembly GCA_019429365.1. Lineage (GTDB taxonomy): Bacteria > Bacteroidota > Bacteroidia > Bacteroidales > UBA7960 > UBA7960. The sequence continues at coordinate 11,917 of JAHYJD010000018.1, forward strand.
GGCAGTGTGGGACCGGTCGATAACTATGCGCACATCCCCATGGTGGGAAAATGGACGCTGAGCTTTCTTATGCTTCTCGGCAGGCTTGAATTGTTTACGGTACTGCTGCTGCTCTCGCCAAGCTTTTATAAAAAATAACCCTTTCGGGGAAAGAATAATGCCCTTCTTTAAACTGAAATCCAGTGCCATTGCATTGGCAGTGAAATTGTCGCTATATTTGCCTTAAGTTATCCACAATTATGCTCAGCATCTGTATTCCGGTTTATAATTATGATGTGCGAACGCTAATAAAAAGTTTGCATGACCAGGCATTATCGCTGGATGTGCCTGTTGAGATCGTGGTTATTGATGATGCATCCAATGAAGAATACCGGAAACTCAACCGGGAAATTGCCGAACACGACTTGGTACGTTACGAATTACTTCCTGTAAACGCAGGCCGAAGTCGCATCAGAAATATTCTTGCCCACAAGGCACATTATAACTGGCTCATAATCATGGACTGCGACTCTGCGACGCCAGACGAGCTTTTTCTTAAAAGATACCTGGAACAAACAAATGGAAATGCCGTGGTTTGCGGGGGGCGCACTTATCTTGACGAAGCACCTGCAGATGACACCTTCCTGCATTGGCACTATGGCACAAAACGCGAAGTGAGAACGGTTGAAAAAAGAAGCGAAAACCCTCACCAGTCGTTCATGACAAACAATTTTATGGTGCCAAAAACCATCATTAAGCAAATTCCCTTCAACGAAAACATTAAAGGGTATGGTCACGAGGACACCCTGTTTGGTTATGAACTCATGAAAAACGGGGTTCCGGTAAAGCATATCGACAACCCGCTGCTGCACGTTGGGCTGCAAGGGCATGATGAATTTCTGGAAAAGAGCCGCGAGGGCATCAAAAACCTTGCTTTTATCAACAATTACCTCGAAGATGGCCATGAATTGGAAAAAATGGTAAAGCTGCTGGCTTGGCACAAAAGGATAAAGCGCCTGCGCTTATGCGGACTATTTTCTCTTCTTTTTAGGCTGGCAGCCAATCCTATTGAAAAAAACCTGGTTGGCCGCCACCCCTCCCTCCTGCTATTCGACTTATACAAGCTATCATATTTCTGCAAAAACCGCCACCAGGCCTGAACTTTTTGCCTGCCCGCCCGTTATCTGTTCCAATAACTAAGGATAATGATTTCAAAAACCATTTTTTATATGAGCATTTTTTCAATGTTGCTTGGCCTCCTGGGCTGCAACACCAATAAGCGTCCTGCCAAATCAAGCAGCAAGATTCCCTTTTATGAGTTACATACCGTTTCCCTTACGGGAGATACTATTCGTTTCGAGCAATTCAGAGGCAAAAAAGTACTTTTGGTGAACACGGCCAGCAAATGCGGTTTCACTCCACAATATGCCGAACTAGAGGAACTCCACAAAAATTTTGGTGACAAACTGCAGATCATTGGTTTTCCTGCCAACAACTTTATGAATCAGGAACCCGGCAGCAGTGAAGATATTGCTGACTTTTGCGAAAGGAATTATGGCGTCAGTTTTTTGATGAGCGACAAGGTGTCGGTAAAAGGCGAGGATATGCACCCGGTTTACCAATGGCTCACTGAAAAAGATCTGAACGGATGGAACACAAAATCGCCCACCTGGAACTTTCAGAAGTACCTGGTCGATGAGAACGGTGAACTAGAGGCGGTATTTGCTCCCAGCGTAAAGCCCCTCGACAAAAAGATCGTTTCACAACTTTAAAATCAACCAGAGGGAAAACGCCTCGAAAAGATTTTCGATTTTCGGACAAAAAAGGCTGAAGAAATTTTTAAAGAAACCAAAAGCCCTGAGCTTTCCCAACCTTTAACCGATATAGGTCTCCAGCACACGGCTGGGTGCAAAAGGAATGTAACTTACCTGTTTCAGCTCTGCCGGCAGCAGCACCACTTCACCCGGACCAATCTTTTCGCTTCCTCCCTGGTAGTGAATCTCGAAGCCTCCTTCGAGGCAAACCAACAGCACAAAGCTGTCAACCATAAAATAATCGCTTTCAATTTTATGGTCGAAGTTGAGCAGATTGGTAGTAAAGTGCTGGTCTTTCACCAAGTTGACTGAACCGTTTGGCTTTGGCTGATAGGGCAGATTAAATTCGGAGGCTTTTTTGAAGTCAAGCACTTCAAGCGACTTTTCGATATGAAGTTCGCGTGGTTTTCCATCCAGGCCAGGGCGGTCCCAGTCGTAAAGCCGATAGGTAACATCGCTGGCCTGCTGAATTTCGCAAAGTGTTATGCCAGCACCTATGGCATGCACCTTGCCTGCGGGCAAAAAGAAAACATCACCTGCCTTAACCGGCCTGGCCAGCAATAGCTCACGCAAAGTGTTATTTTCAATGTGTTTTTGCACTGTTTGGCGGTTCACATTTTGCTTAAAGCCGGCAATAATTTCGGCACCGGGCTGCGCATCGACAATATACCACATTTCGGTTTTGCCGTTTGCGTTGTGCTGCTTGCGGGCCGTGGCATCGTCGGGATGCACCTGCACAGACAGGTAATCGTTGGTGTCGATAAATTTTACCAGCAGCGGAAATTCCAGCCCAAACTGATCGAAAACCTTGTCGCCCACCAGGTCGCCCATATAAATTTCAATGACCTCTGTAAGTTCGTTTCCCTTCAGAAAGCCATTGCTCACCACCGAAACTTCTTCCGCAAAAGCGCAAAGTTCCCACGACTCGCCGCAATTAGACAAAGGAGCAAAGTCCTTACCCAGCAAAGATTTCAAACGGGTACCGCCCCAGACCTTATCCTTAAAGACAGGCTGGAATTTTAAAGGATATAATTTTTGCATAAAAAAATCAGGCTATTTGGGCCAGTTCACCTCTTCGTTATCGTTAATACCCACTGCCCAGCTTACCTGCACCAGCACCTCTTCATCCAAAATAAAATCGACCTGTGCATCGAAAAACGATACGCGTTTTTCTTCCCACTCCTCCTCAAACTCTACCTCGAAATCGGTAAAGCCATTCTCCTTCATTAGGGCAATGAGTTGCTTTTCGGTCAGGCCAAAAACTTTCTTCCCAAAAAGGGTGGCATCCTCATGGTCGGTTTCAAAATTGGTGCAGCGGTCCCCGTATTCCTTTTCGAAATATACCACATGGCCCTTGTCCCAGTAACTCCATACCTCCACTTCCATGAAGTCCTCATCGCCTTCAATGGTTTCTACTTCCTGGGGCTCGCCAAAAAGAGCTTCCACTTCTTTTTTGGTCGCACCAAATTTTAAATCGCCAAAGCCAACAAGGGGCTTAATGAAAAGGTCTTGTTTCATCCCTGATTAATTTTTTTTATTTGGCCGGATGCCTGCTCGCATGTGAGGTATTCATCCGCAATTGGGTTTAACGAACATGCTCGTTTTTTTCATGCCAAAAAAACAAAAGCCCAGAATATAAGGCGTTATGAGCAAATTTAGGGAATTATTCAATTACGCTGAATTAATTTTTTCTTAATTTCTTTTACCTGAAAGGCGAGTCGGGTTCTTTAGCCATATGCTTGTAAACCAGCTTATCCACAAGTGCCGGGAAAAACTTGTTGAGCAACACCGTAAGTTTGCCCTGCCGCGTGAGCACCAGCGATCGCTTGCGCTTTTCTATGGCATTGAGCACATGCCAGGCTGTAAGTTCGGCCGACATCATTTTGTCTTCAGCCCGGGGCGACTCACCCTGGGGCGAACCATCTTTCGACAGGGCCGTTTTTCGAATATTGCTGGAGGTAAAGCCCGGGCTGGCAATGAGCACGTGCAGGCCTTTTTTCAGGTTTTCAATCCGCAGGGTTTCCAGAAAGCCATGCATGGCAAATTTGGATGCCGAGTAGCCGGTGCGGGCGGGCAGCCCCTTATGGCCGGCAATGGAAGAAATGCCCGCCACACTCCCCTTTGATTGAAGCAGGTAGGGCAAGGCAAATCTGGTGCAATATACCGCACCCCAGAAATTTACCTGCATGAGACGCTCCAGCACCTCCAGCTCCACATCCTCGAAAAGGGCTCGCATGGACACCCCAGCATTATTGATCAGCACATCAATGCCGCCAAATTTCGCCACGGTAGCATCAGCAATTTTTTGGCAATCTTCCTTTCGGGAAACATCGGCCTGTACTATTAAATAATTTTCATGAGAAACGCCTGAAGAAGCAGCCGTTTCCTTCAGTCCATCAAGACTGCGGGCGGCCATAACAACCTTCATGCCGCGCCTCATACCTTCCAGAGCCAGGGCCCTGCCAATGCCGCTCGATGCCCCGGTAACTATCATAACTTTTCCCTTCATTTCCTTAAACTTAAGTGACAAAAATAGTTTTTACCCGTTGAAAATCTTAATAATTTTTTAAGCCAGAAAAATCATATCTGAACGAATGAACATATTTATGAGGAGAAATCTTTTATTTTTGCAAAGATGTACAAATAATTCATTAGAAAAACCCGGCCCATGCAACTCATTGAAGTGAATGACAAACGGACTGCTGCAGCGTTTCTAAAGGTTCCCCGCATTATTTACAAAAGCGACAAGAACTGGATCAGCCATCTGGACCAGGACATCGAGGCCGTTTTTGACAAAGAGAAGAACAAGTATTTTATGCTGGGCGAAGCCAGGCGCTGGATATTAAAAGATGGCAAGGGTCGTTTGATTGGCCGGGTGGCCGCGTTTGTTCATCCTGGGTTTTCGGCCATTTTCAAGCAACCTACGGGCGGCATGGGATTTTTTGAGTGCATCAACGACCAGGAAGCAGCCTTCAGGCTTTTCGATGCCTGCAAGCAGTGGCTCCTGGAAAAAGACATGCAGGCCATGGACGGGCCCATAAACTTCGGCGAGAAGGACCGTTTCTGGGGATTGCTTATAGAGGGTTTTGAGAACCAGCCAATATATACCATAAACTATAACCCGCCTTACTACCAGGCGTTTTTCGAAAAATACGGGTTCAAGAATTTTTACAATCAGAACGTCTTTTACCTCAGTGCAAGCAAAGACCTGCCTCCCTTACTTATAAAAACTTACGAACGCCTCACAACTACCCAGGGTTACCGCTTCGATCATCTCAGATTAGAGAATTTCGACAAATACGCCGAAGATTTCAAAACCATTTACAACGAAGCCTGGGCCCATACCCACAAATTTTTCAAGCCCATGAGTAAGGAGGCGGCCATCAACATTTTCAACAATATGAAGGATATTATTGATGAGGAACTGGTCATTTTTGCTTACCACCACGATCGACCCGTTGCTTTTTTTGTAAGCATACCTGAGTTGAACCAGATCTTTAAGTTCGTAGGTGGCCGTATGAACCTGGTGGGAAAACTTAAATTTCTTTATTACCGCTGGCGCGGAAAGCTTGACCAGATTAGTGGTCTGGTTTTCGGAACGGTACCCGATTACCGCAACAAAGGGCTGGATGCAGGCTTGATCATGACGTTGAAAAACTACATTGTACAAAACAAGAAAACCCGCTACAAGGGGTCGTATATGTCGTGGATCGGCGATTTCAATCCGAAAATGATGAGAATTGCCGAACATATCGGGGGAAAGCGTGTTTTCCTCCTGACTACCTACCGCTTGCTTTTTGACCCCAATGCGGAGTTTGAGCGGCATCCGGTGCTGGATTAAACCAAAAGCTGGTGGCCTTTCCTGGTACCACCAATAAATTCAGGAAACGGTAAAAAAACTTTTTGTTTTTCAAGAATTGAGCGTATCTTTGCACTCTCAAAAAAACAGCCCCCTTTTTTGGGTTGCGTTCTTTAAAGTTTTAATAAGATTGACTTGGTAGCTCAGCTGGTAGAGCACATCCCTTTTAAGGATGGGGTCCTGGGTTCGAGCCCCAGCCAAGTCACTTTTTTTATGGCCCGACTTGGTAGCTCAGCTGGTAGAGCACATCCCTTTTAAGGATGGGGTCCTGGGTTCGAGCCCCAGCCAAGTCACTTTTAAAAAAAACCGGAAGCAGCACTTCCGGTTTTTTTGTATCTGCTAAAAAGCAGCCATTAAAAGGTCAATGTCCTGGTAAGGGATGTTGAAATATTCGCCGATATACTGGTTTGTAAGGGTTCCGTTAAACATATATACTCCCTGTCTTACGCCCGGGTCGAGCTTTAGCATGTTTTCGAGGCCACCCTTTTCGCCAATCGACAGCAACACAGGTGCAAAGAAATTACTGAAGGCATAGGAAGCGGTATGAGGCACACGCGAAGCAATATTGGGCACACAATAATGGGTAATGCCCAGTTTGCGGAATACCGGTTCGCTGTGGTTGGTAATTTCGCTGGTTTCGATACAGCCTCCCTGGTCGATGCTCACATCCACAATCACGCTGCCGTATTTCATCTGCCCCACCATCTCTTCGGTAACTACTATTGGCGTGCGACCCCAATGAGAGTGCAATGCGCCAATGACCACATCGGCAGTTTTCAGGGCTTTGAGCAGTACTTTTGGCTGAATAATACTGGTAAACACCCGGGTGCTGAGGTTGCTCTGCATACTCCTCAGCTTGTAAATGGAGTTATCGAACACCTTAACCATTGCACCCAATCCCATGGCGGCCCGAACTGCATATTCGCCCACGGAGCCTGCACCAAGTATTACCACTTCAGTGGGGGTAATTCCCGAAAAGCCCCCAAACATGCGACCCTTGCCATATTTACGATCACTCAGATACTCGGCAGCAATAAGAATGGCGGTATTGCCGGCAATCTCGCTCATGCTTCGTACGAGTGGAAAGGAGTTGGTTTTGTCGCGAATGAGTTCAAAGGCAATTGCAGTAGCTTTTTTGGCTGACAGGGCTTTGAAGTAGCCATCCTTTTGCATGGGCATGGCCAGGGCCGAAAAAATAACTTGTCCGGTTTTCAGGTAGTTCATTTCCTGGTCGGTGAGCGGGGAAACCTTCAGGATAATATTGGCCTTATACACTTCTTCGGGCGAGTAAACGATTTCTCCGCCAGCCTCGCTGTATTCGTTGTCGGGAAAGAAAGCGTTTTCGCCTGCGGTACTCTCCACCAGCACCCGGTGGCCATTGCTAACCAGCAGCGATACTGCCTCAGGGGCAAGTGCTACCCGGTTTTCCTGAAAGGCCGTTTCGCGAGGGACACCAAGCACCAGGTTGTTTTTACGCTTTTTTACTTCAAGCATTTCCTCCTGGGGCAGAAACTGCCCTCCCCTGCTGAACAAAACGTAATCTTTTCCGCTGCGTTCCATATTTTTTGGATTTTATTGCGAAAACTCTGCTAATGAGGAGCTCAGAAGCGTATAATCCGCTCACCGTCCACCTCTTTCATGTATACCTTATGACTGTCGTCGGGCAACAGTCCTTCAATCTTTTCGGGCCATTCAATGAAGCAATAGCCGCCCGAAAAGAAATAATCCTCGTAGCCAAGATTATAAACCTCCACCAGTTCCTTAATCCGGTAAAAATCGAAGTGAAATATATTATCCCCGGAAGGGGTAAGATACTGATTTATGATAGAAAATGTAGGGCTGCTGACATTGTCGGTGCTGCCCAACTGGCGGCAAATGGCCTTGATAAAGGTGGTTTTGCCCACGCCCATGGGACCAAAAAAAGCAAATATGCGCCCCTGCGGGTAAACGGAAAGCAGCGCTAAGGCTACCTCGTCAAGATTTTGGGGATCTTTTATTTTGAAAACTTCCTGCGTAACCATAGTTTCTTACCTGGCTTTCATAAAGATGAGCGGCACCAGCATTTCTTCGAGCGATACGCCGCCATGTTGAAAGGTGTTGCGATAGTAGTTCACGTAATAGTTGTAGTTGTTCGGATAAGCAAAAAAGCTGTTTTCAAGTGCAAAAATATAGTTAGAGCTAATGGTTCCTTTGGGAAGAAAGGCATCGGCAGGATTGCGCACCTCAAAAACATCCGAAGCATTGTATTGCAAATTGCGGCCGGTTTTGAACCGGAGGTTGGTGTTGGTGTTTTTGTCGCCCACCACTTTCGTGGGATTTTGCACCCTGATGGCACCATGGTCGGTAGTTAGCACAATGCTGATCTTTTTTTCCGAAAGGCTTCGAATGATTTCCCACAAGGGCGAATGCTCAAACCAACTCATAGTAAGCGAACGGTAAGCGGCCTCATCGTCGGCCAGCTCCTTAATAACTTCCATTTCGGTACGGGCGTGGGAAAGCATATCTACAAAGTTATAAACCAGTACATTAAGTTTGGTATTGGTGTAGTTGCTTATGCTTTCGGCAAGTCTTTTACCAGCACTCATGTTAAGAATTTTATGGTAATTGAACCTGACATCGCTTCCCAATCGCTTCAAATGTTCAGTAAGCAACTCATTCTCGTATTGGTTGCGGCTGCCCTCTTCTCCATCATTAACCCATAGGTTAGGATGGCGCTTTTCAATTTCGCTGGGCAGGAGGCCTGAAAAAAAGGCATTGCGCGCAAACTGCGTGGCCGTGGGCAAAATGCTACAGTAAATATCCTCATTAACCACCCGGTAAAACTGCTCAAAGAATGGTTGAAGTACTTTCCACTGATCGAATCGCAGGTTGTCAATTATGATAAGAAAGGTTTTTTCTTCCGATTTAATTATGGGAAGGCACCTTTCGCGAAAAACAGTATGCGAAAGATCGGGCTTGTCGTCGTTGTCAGAGCGGAGCCAGCTAAGGTAATTTTTGCCCACAAAGCTTGAGAATACCGAATTGGCCTCTGACTTTTGCATACGGTAAATCTCTTTGAGGCTATTATCCTGCGATTTTTCGAGTTCAAGTTCCCAGAAAACCAACTGCCGGTAAATGTCTTTCCATTCATCGAAATCGAGGCGGCCGCTCAGGGCCATGCTGATTTGCCTGAACTCGCGCTGATAGCCCATGGTGGTCTTTTCGCTCACCAGCTTTTTATTGTCAAGGTTCTTTTTCAGCGAAAGCAAAATCTGGTGTGGGTTAACGGGCTTAATAAGGTAGTCGCTGATATTGCTGCCAATGGCATCGTTCATGATGCTTTCCTCCTCGCTTTTGGTAATCATAACCACCGGGAGGCCGGGCTGCTTGCTTTTTATCTGGGTGAGCGTTTCCAGGCCTGACAGGCCGGGCATGTTCTCATCGAGAAAAACAATGTCAAAGTCTCTCTCGCCGATCATATCGAGGGCCTCCGAGCCATTGTTGGTAGTGAAGACGATATAGCCCTTCTCCTCAAGGAACATGACATGGGGCTTCAGCAGGTCTATTTCATCGTCGGCCCAAAGGATAGTAACACTCATTTATCGATTTTTTGATTTACATAAAAAAGAACTGCCACTGCAGTTTCGGGGATAAAGGCCGCCCCTGAAAAGTAAACAGAGGAAAAGCCGGATTATTTTGGCAAAAACGCTGCAATTCAGCAAAAAATCGCTTTTGGCCAATACAAATTTAACCAAAAATACCGAAATTTGAAAGGGGTAGAAATTAAAACCCCTTATATATTCGCACCCAAAAAAAATAAGCCATGAAAACATCTCCGACCAACAAGCTCAAGATCTTTAACGATCCGGTGTATGGTTTTATTAACGTGCCCGACGAAAGCATTTTCGATCTGATTGAAACTTCATGGTTTCAGCGATTGCGCAACATAAAACAGCTGGGGCTTACCCACCTGGTTTATCCCGGGGCCCTTCACACCCGCTTTCATCATGCTATGGGGGCAATGTACCTGGTCACACAAGCTATTGAAATTTTGCGCTTCAAAGGTCATGAAATAACCGAACAAGAAGCCCTGTCGCTTACCCAGGCCATTTTGCTGCACGACATTGGCCACGGTCCTTTTTCTCATGCCCTGGAAAATGTGCTGGTCCATGACCTGAACCACGAGCAGGTGTCAGAGCTTTTTATGCTGCAGCTCCACAAGCAGGGCGGCCACAACTTGCAAGGCGCCATCGACATATTTAAAAACACCCACCCCAAAAAAGCTTTGCACCAGCTGGTGGCCGGACAACTTGATATGGACCGCCTCGATTACCTGAACCGCGACAGCTTCTACACCGGCGTATCGGAAGGCGTGGTAAGCTGGGACAGGATCATTAAGATGCTCAACATTAGCAATGATCAACTGGTTATTGACGAAAAGGGCATTTACAGCATCGAAAAGTTCATTATTTCGCGCCGCCTCATGTACTGGCAGGTATATCTGCACAAAACCGTTATTGCGGCAGAAAAGCTCCTCAACAGCATTCTGAAGCGGGCCAAAGAACTTTCAATGGCGGGTGAGCAACTGTTTGCCACCCCTGCCCTGTCACGTTTTCTCAAAAAAAAATTTACCAGCAACGATTTCCGTAAAGATCATAGTCTGCTGGAAGATTTTGCCCTGATCGACGACTACGATTTGCAGGCTTCCATAAAGGTGTGGGCCACACATAGCGACCCGGTGCTCAGGCAGCTTTGCAGCAACCTGGTAAATCGCCACCTGTTCAAAATTGAAATTCAGAAAATGCCGTTTACCACCGAATATATCGAGGAAATCAGGTTCAGGACGCGCAGGCAATGTAAGATATCGGAAGATGAAACCGACTATTTTGTGATTGACGGAATTACGCGCAACAACGCCTACGACCCGGTAATCGGAAACATTATGATCCTCTCTCGTGATGGAAGCCTGACCGACATTGGCAGGGCCAGCGACCACCTCAATATCAGCGTGCTTTCGCACCCTGTGGAGAAATTTTTTCTTTGCTATCCGAAAAAGGTGGCAGAACCCGGAATGGCCAAATCAAGATAAATTGAACATTTTTAAAAGGTTGCACCACAGCGTTGGCTTTTACAAGAAAACTTTTTTAAAACCATCAAATATTGGTAAATTGCAGCCGTTTTTATCCAAAAAAAATTCATGGAATTTTCAGCCAGTCAGATAGCAGCATTCGTGCAAGGGACCGTTGAAGGAGATGCCACTGCTAAAGTAAGCCGGTTTTCGAAGATTGAGGAAGCCACTCCGGGCTCACTTACATTCCTGGCCAATCCGGCCTACACCCCTTTTATTTATAAAACCGGTGCCTCAGTGGTACTGGTGAGCAACGCCTTTGTGCCTGAGCAGCCCCTGCATTGCACCCTGGTGCGGGTAGCTGACCCCTACAGCGCCCTGGCCAGCCTGCTCGAACTCTATAAAAGTCAGGCTCCGCGAAAATCCGGCATCTCAACCATGGCCTTCATTTCCGAAAGTGCCATTTTGGGTGAAGACGCTTACATTGGAGAATTTGCCTGCATTGGCGAAAAAGTAAAGCTTGGAAAGAACGTTAGGATTTATCCGCACTGCTATGTGGGCGACAATGTGAGCATTGGCGACGGAACCACCCTTTACAGCGGCGTCAGGATTTATGAAGACTGCGTGATCGGTAACGAGTGCACCATCCATGCCAACGCCGTAATTGGTGCCGATGGCTTCGGCTTTGCACCCCAGTCGGACAGCAATTACCAAAAGGTAGCTCAAATTGGCAACGTGGTGATTGAAGACCATGTGGAAGTTGGTGCAGGCACTACCATCGACCGGGCTACCATGGGCTCTACCCTGATTAAAAAAGGCGTGAAACTTGACAACCTGATTCAAATTGCGCACAACGTGGTTATTGGCGAAAATACGGTAATGGCCGCTCAGTGCGGCGTGGCCGGATCAACCCGCATTGGCAAAAATTGCATGATTGGCGGACAGGTGGGTATTAGCGGGCACCTGACCATTGGCGACGAGGTGAAAATGGCAGCCCAAACAGGGGTGTCGGCCAGTGTTAAGGAGGGGATGATCGTTATGGGATCCCCTGCAATAGATGCATCCAGGTTTCGCAAATCATTTATCTACTTCCGGAACTTCGAAAGCCTTGTCAAACGTATCGATGAGCTCGAAAAAGAGCTAAAGGCACTAAAGGGCTGAAATTGAACAACTGCTTAAAGGTTTTCCCCGAAAAAAAATAAGTTATATATTTGCCGTGATTTTGCCTGAAGTCCGGGCAGAAATAACATTTTTTCCATGACAGAATATCAGTACACCATAAAGGCGCCGGTATCGGTTTCGGGCGTAAGCCTGCATACTGGCAAGCTTGTTACCCTTACCATCAAGCCAGCTCCCGAAAACGCCGGCATCAGCTTTGTCCGCATTGATATTGGCCCCGACGCCATTGTGGAGGCCGACGCCAGCTTTGTGGTCGACACCTCGCGCGGCACTTCCATCGAAAAGGATGGGGTGCGTATCGGCACCGTAGAGCATGCCCTGGCAGCCCTTACAGGCATGGGCATCGACAATGCCATTGTGGAGGTGAACAGCCCTGAAACACCCATTCTCGACGGCAGCAGCCGCCTGTATGTGGAAGCCATTCAGGAAGTAGGCGTGGAACAGCAAAGCGCTCCCAGGGAATATTTCGAAATCAGGGAACCCATACGTTTTTATCACAAGGAAAAAGATTGTGAGATTATTGCCCTGCCCAGTGAACAATACCGGATTACCTGCCTGATAGATTACAATTCGAAAGTGCTGGGGCACCAGCATGCCATAATGGACAGCATCAGTGAATTTCCCACCGAAATAGCTCAATGCCGTACTTTCGTGTTTCTGCATGAGCTGGAATTTTTGCTCAGCCAAAACCTGATCAAAGGTGGCGACCTGAGCAATGCCATTGTGTTTGTTGACCGCCCCATGAAACAGGATGAGCTCGACCGTTTGGCCGTGCTTTTTAACAAACCCAGTGTGGAAGTCCGTGTGGAAGGTGTGCTCAACAACCTGGAGCAGTTTTTTCCCAATGAGCCAGCACGCCACAAACTGCTCGATGTGGTGGGCGACCTTACCCTGGCTGGTATGCCCATAAAAGGACACATCATTGCCAACAAACCCGGCCACGCCTCCAATGTACTGTTTGCCAAAGAAATTAAGAAACATATAAAAGCCCGCAAGGAGCAGGAGCAAATCCCATCATACAACCCCGATGTGCCTCCTGTGTACGACATCAATGCCATCATGGGCATGCTGCCGCACCGTTCGCCTTTCCTCCTGGTCGACAAGATCATCGAAATAAGTGATTCGCATGTGGTGGGCGTTAAAAACGTGACCATGGACGAGCCTTTCTTTGCGGGGCACTTCCCAAAGGAGCCTGTAATGCCTGGCGTACTTCAGATCGAAGCCATGGCACAGGCAGGCGGAATCCTTGTGCTTTCGCAGGTAGAAGATCCTGAAAACTACAGCACTTACTTTTTGAAGATCGATAACGTGAAGTTCAAGCAAAAAGTAATACCGGGCGACACCCTCGTTTTCAAACTTAAACTAATCAGCCCGATGAGGAGGGGCATATGCCACATGCGCGGCCTGGCCTACGTGGGGAACAAATTAGTAATGGAAGCCGAAATGATGGCGCAAATTGTAAAAAACAACATTCCATAATGAATCAACCTTTAGCTTACGTGCATCCGCAGGCAAAAATTGCCCGCAACGTTGTTATTGAGCCCTTTGTAACCATACACAAAAACGTGGAGGTTGGTGAAGGTACCTGGATCGGCTCCAATGTAACCATAATGGAAGGCGCCCGCATCGGCAAAAACGTAAGGATCTTCCCCGGGGCAGTGATCAGCGCCATTCCACAGGACCTGAAGTTTGATGGTGAAGAAACCACCGCCGAAATTGGAGACAACACCACCATACGTGAATTTGTTACCGTGAACCGCGGTACAAACGCAAACGATAAAACCGTTGTGGGCAGCAACTGCCTGCTCATGGCCTATGTGCACGTAGCACACGACTGTATTATTGGCAAAAACTGCATCCTTGCCAATGCGGTGAACCTTGCCGGGCATATCAACATCGACGATTTCGCTATTGTGGGTGGGCTTTCGGCCGTGCACCAATTCGTTAATATTGGTGCCCATGTAATGATATCGGGTGGCTCGCTGGTGCGAAAGGATGTGCCACCCTTTACCAAAGCCGCGCGCGACCCCCTGTCGTTTGCTGGCATAAACTCCATTGGATTGCGCCGAAGAGGATATTCCAGCGAAAAGATCAATGAGATTCAGGATATTTACCGCATTATTTTCAACAAAAACTTAAATGTTTCTCAGGCAATTGCCTTTATAGAAGCCGAAATGCCTGCCACCACCGAGCGCGACGAGATACTGAGTTTTATTTCAAGCTCAAAACGTGGTATTATGAAGGGATACAGTTTCCGCGAGAAGTAAGCCCGGCTTTTCAATGCAAATCATTCTAAGGGATATCGGCAAACGCTTTCACCAGAAATGGGTTTTCAAAGGCCAGAACATGCAGTTCGAGTCTGGCCAGCATTATGCCGTTACCGGAAAAAACGGCTCTGGAAAATCTACACTGATGCTCATTACCGCTGGTTACCTCAGCCCTACAACAGGCAGCGTGCATTGGAACGAAAAAGGAAAACCCCTCGCCCCCGATTCCGTCTATAGCAAACTCTCGCTGGCTTCGCCCTACCTTGAGCTGGTGGAGGAGTTCACCCTGGAAGAAACCCTGGTCTTCCATCAAAAGTTTAAACCTTTTCACGAAGGGTTTCACCTCAAACGGCTTATCGACCTTTCCGGGCTATCCGAAAGCCGCCACAAGGCGCTAAGGCACTTTTCGTCGGGCATGAAGCAAAGGGTGAAATTACTGCTTGCCATAATGAGCCGTTCGCAGCTGGTATTGCTCGATGAGCCCTGCGCCAACCTCGACAGTGATGCCGTAGCTTGGTACCAGCAGCTCAAGGACGATTACGGAAAAAACCGAACTTTCGTGATTTGCTCCAACCATAACCCGGAAGAATATCCCGGCGTGAGCCAGGTTTTTGGCATTTAGCAAAAAATCGCACGTCGCCCCCTCCATTTTATCATACTACCATAATTTTTTATTATTTTTGTGGCCCGAAATTCACAAAACTCATTGATTTATAAATTTTTATGGCAACAACAGCAGATTTTCGCAATGGCTTATGCATAGAGTTTAACAATGACCTCTACTCCATCGTAGAGTTTCAGCATGTAAAACCCGGCAAGGGCGGCGCCTTTGTTCGTACCAAACTCAGGAACCTGAAAACGGGCAAGGTCCTCCCCAACACTTTTAATGCCGGGGTTAAGATCAACATTGCCAGGGTTGAACGCAGGCCTTACCAGTACCTTTACAAGGATGAGTCGGGATATCATTTCATGCATACCGAAACTTTTGAACAAACTTTCATACCCGAGGAAATTATCAACGCCCCCGACCTGCTCAAAGAAGGACAGGAAGTGGAAATTGTTTTTCATGCGGATACTGAAACACCCCTCTCTTGCGAATTGCCCCCATTCGTTGAATTGGAGATTGTTTATTCGGAGCCCGGAGTAAAAGGCGACACGGCCACTAACACCCTGAAGCCTGCTACCATGGAGACAGGTGCTATTGTAAACGTGCCCCTCTTTATCGAAACCGGCGAAAAGATCAGGGTCGACACCCGTGACAAGTCTTATTCCGAACGCGTTAAATAAACCACTAATGCAACTTAACCCACCCCTTGCGCTGGAGCAGATAGCCGGATTGCTCAAAGCCCGCTTCGTGGGCGAGCCAGGCCTCGAGGTAAGCGGAATCAACGAAATACATGTGGTAAAAAAGGGTGATCTCACTTTCGTGGATCACCCTAAATATTATGACAAAGCCCTGAACTCAGCCGCCACTACCATCCTCATCAATAAGGAAGTGGATTGCCCGCCGGGCAAGGCCCTGATTTTTTCTGACGATCCCTTCCGCGATTTTGTAGCCTTGATTAAACATTTCAGGCCATTCGAGCCTGCCACTGGTACGATCAGCTCTTCAGCCATCATTGGCGAGGGTACCATCATTCAGCCGGGCACTTTTGTCGGCAACAATGTAATCATTGGCAGGAACTGCCTCATTCACCCCAACGTAACTATTTACGATCATACCATTATTGGTGACAATGTTATAATACATGCCGGGGCCGTGATTGGTTCGGATGGGCTGTATTTCAAGCGACGGCCCTCCCACTACGACAAGCTCGAATCGGGCGGGCGAGTTGTGATTGAAGACCATGTGGAGATTGGAGCCTGCTGCACCATCGACCGCGGATCGACCAGCGACACCACTATTGGCTGGGGCACCAAGTTCGACAACCACATCCATATCGGGCACGACACCCGCATTGGGCGCAACTGCCTGTTTGCTGCCCAGGTTGGCGTGGCAGGCTGCGTAGTGGTAGAAGACGAGGTAATACTCTGGGGGCAGGTTGGCGTGCAGAAAGACCTCACCATTGGCAAAGGTGCTGTGGTGCTGGGGCAGTCGGGTATTTCAAAAACGCTCGAAGGCGGAAAAACCTACTTCGGCAGCCCAGCCCAGGAGGCCCGCGAAGCCATGAAACAATTGGCACTTATCAGGAAATTACCTGAGGTTTCTGAAAAACTGAAATAAATTCAAATAACAAAAAACCTGGGTGCTGCCCGGGTTTTTTGTTTCTACTGAACGGCGGTCGAAAAGGTGGTATCGCCCATTTCCAGGTCGTCGGGATTATATTTCGAGGGACACTTGAGCAGCAGGCTGGTGGCAATAAACTGCTCGCCCTCAAACTTGCCAATGAGCACCACCTGATCCGACTTTTCAAAATCCTGGGGGCGGGCACCCTGGTAATGCACCATGCTTTCACCACCCTGGTTATCAGTCATAAAAAAAGTAAGCAGCAACGAATTGCCCACCACACGCTCCTCAATGGGCTTGTCCTTCAGCAGCTCGCCAATAATATGAAATTCGCGACCGGGATGCTTGCGCGCTTCTTCAAAACTGGCATAGGTGTCGGCATTGTAAACAGTGCTTATTATGGCCCCGATGGCCACCACAATAAATATGAGCGCAATTATGTGAGTCTTTTTCATGTAAATAAACCTTTTTAACTGATCGTTAGATCAGTATTTTTTCCGCTATTTTTCTGGTTTTCCAATTCCCGAAGTTTCTTTTCTGCCTTGTCGAGCCTTCGCTCCAGGTATAACAAAAAGGCCGCAATACCAATAAGGATTATGGCCAGAACCATAACTACCACAATCATTTTATCGCCCGATGCTATCATTTCAGTCGTTTTCGTTTAGTTCATCAATATTTTTTCTGAGCCGCAAAATGCGGAAATATACCCTGAAGAGCCACCAGGCCATAATAATCCATCCCGCTATAGCAGGAAAAAAGACCTTTCGCATGCGGGGATCGAGGTCGCCGGTTGAAAGGGCCGGATTGCCTTCAATACCAGGATGAATGGAGCCCTGCGAAAGCCGGGGCAAGATCATGATAAAGACAAAAAACAGCACAAATGCAAAGATGTTGTAAACGGCTGAAAGGCGGGCTTTTTTGTCGTGCTCATCAACCGAACCCCTCAAAACCATGTAGGCCAGGTAGGTGAGCATACCAACGGCCGCACCATTCAGTTTGGGGTCGTTAACCCAAAAGCTACCCCAGGTGTTATTCGCCCAAATCATGCCAGTAAGCAGGCCCAGGGTACCAAACACCAGGCCGGTTTTAACTGCTGTCACCGCCCTGAGGTCGTCGTCAGGACGGAAATAGCGCAAATAGCGCAGGCTAAAAAACAGCGACATGAACAAAATAAACATCATGCTGAACCACATGCCCACATGAAAGTAAATATTCCGAACCGTTTCGCGTATAACCGGCAACTGCGGTGCTTCAAAAAGCAAACCTCCTGCAATGACATAAAGCAGAATAATCACCCCGAATATTTTCCACCAACTATTTTTTAAAAATTCCATGTTCAGAATTATTCTTTCCAAATGTAGGGAAACAAAATATTTGACAACACCAGCGTAATGCCGGTGAGCAACACGATAACAAAAAGATTCGGAATTTCTTCCATCAGGCCGGCACCCCCAATCGCGGCAGCCGAAACCCTTATAAGCACCAGCAGCAATGGCAATACCAGTGGAAAACTAAGCACGGCCATAAGCGTGAAGTTATTGCGGGCTTTGGAGGCAATGGCCGAAACCATGCTCAGCACCGACGAAAAACCGGCCACGCCCAATAACATATTCAGCATAAACAGCGGCATATTCTGAACCGGGTTTCCCATAAAAGAAACAAATACCAGCAAGCCAGCCATGCCAAGGGCAGCCATTAATACGGCATTGTAAACAATCTTGGCATTGATGATCGATTGCGGCCTCAGCAGGGTGTAATAATAGAGCAGGCGCCCATCGCGCTCCTGCAAAAAGCTTTTAAGCACCGCATTGATGGCAGCGAACAGCATGATAATCCAGAAAAGAGAGTTCCAAGTGGGCACATCAATAAGGCGCGCAAAAGAAAGGTAGCATACAAAAACCGTCGAGACCAGGTAGAGCAGCACACCATTGAAGGCAAACTTTTCTCTCCATTCAAGGGTAATCTCCTTGCGGATCATATGGCCAATTTCGCTGAGCATCTGCGCTTTGTTTTCTTAAAGAGGCAAAAATAAACCAATTTACCGAAACAATGCGGGTGAGCCAGCAAAAAAACAGCCCGGCAGTATTAGTGCCGGGCTGCTCCCAAATCTATGAAAAACAACTCAGTGCTTAATAAGTTTAAGCTGCGAGTTTACGTTGGATCCCTTTATAGTTAGGAAATAAAATCCTTGTGAAATGCCTGCCAGGTCTATCCTTAGCCTTTCGCCTGCCAGAAACTGCCTGCTTGCCACTTCGCGGACAACTTTCCCGCTTAAGTCGTGAAGCCTGATTACCAGCTTTTCTCCAGGGTTTTCTCCAAATTCAATCCAGGCATAATCCAGGGCAGGATTTGGATACAGGGCCATGGGTATCTCCATGACATCATCCATTCCGGCAGGACTAAGATTGTATGAAATAACCTCTGAGCAGTTATTCTCATCGAGTATAGTCACCGTATATGTTCCTATAGGCAGGTTGGTGAGGGCAGGCGTGGTTGCCCCGGTATTCCAGCTATAGCTTAAATTACCGGTACCGCCGCTCACTGTAAGATGAATGCTGCCGTTGTTCTGTCCTACATCAGGGATGACAAGGTCGGCCTCCACCTCGATGGGTTCAGGTTCGTGAATATTTAATGGCAGCTTGTAGGCGCATTCATGAAAGTCGATCACCTGCACCCAGAATTCTCCGCCCGAAACGTTGTTCATTTCAGTACCCGTCAACCCGTTGCTCCAGTAAAAGCTGTAAGGATAAGTTCCGCCCAGGGGGCCCACGTTAATATTGGTGGTTTGTCCGTGGCACATGATTTCATCAAACTGATAACTGATATGCAGGATTTCGGGCTGGGTAATATCAAATTGCTGCCCGGTAAAACAGTTGCCGTCCGAAACAGTTACAATGTAAGTGCCCGGTCCGAGATCAGCAATGGTTTGCCCTTCGGCGCCATGAACCCAGTTATACACCGGATTCAGGCCGCCTGTTACACTCACTGTAATGGCACCGTTTGCATCGCCATTGCAAAGAATGGGCGACACCACACTGTTTACTACCGGGGCTCCGGCATCCTTGATAAGTACCGGATATTCCAGCACACAATTTTCGGCGGGATTTACAATATTTACAAAATAGATTCCAGCAGGCACATTCTCAATGTTGGGTGTGGTTTCACCTGTGGACCATTCGTAAACAAGATTCTCATCGGGATTTTGGGGAATAATCAATGCGGTACCTCCGCTCTGCCCGCAGCCGGGCGAATTGCTAGCAAACGACGAAACCCTGGGAAGCTCACCGGTATTGGTAATGGTAAAGCTGGCCTGTGTTTCGCAGCCAAAGGCATCCAAAATAGTAACGGAGTACTCCCCTGCCCCAATGTCGTGTAATGAACCCACTGTGGCCCCATTGCTCCAGTAATAGTTTACGGGGGCGGTGGCATTATCCACTTCAATTACAATAGCTGCATTGCTCATTTCACAGGTTTCGGGCGTTACCGCAGCCGACAGTTCCAGTTCCACTTCTTCAAATTCAAGGGCAAACTCCATTTCGCTTTCACAACCCGACTGATCGGTTATCATTACGGTGTAGGTGCCGGCCGCCAGGTTTTCGGCCAGGTTGCCATCCAGGTCGGGTAGCTGAATCCACTGATAAACAAATGGTTCGCTCCCACCATCGGGCTGCAGCAAAATGCTGCCGTTATTGGCCACACACACCGGGTTTTGCACCTGTGCATCAACCAGCAAAAAGTCGTTTTCTTCCACCACCACTTCAATAACTCCTTGACAACCAATATTATCGGTTACCAGCACAGAATAAGTACCGGGCGGCAGGCCGCTGGCGGTCGGGCCGCTCTGGGGTGGGTCTGTTTCCCAGCTGAAGGTGTAAGGCCCGAACCCTGCAAGGGGTATTACAGTGGCCTCCCCATTGGGAGCACCGCAAGCCGAGGCCTGGGCTTCAAACTCCATTTCGAGATTTTGCGAGCCGATGGAAACATATAAGGTATCATGGCAGCCTGAAGCATCCCATACTTCCACCAAAATTTGCCCTACGCCAAGGTTCATGGCTGTGGCGCTGGTTTGCCACGGATCGGTATCCCACAAAAAGGTGTGCGGCCCAAAGCCGGTTAGCGGAATGATGGTGGCCTGCCCGTCGTCGTTGCCGCAATAAGCCTCGGTGGTGTTTACTTCATAGAAAGGTGCACAGTCTGCCACATTATCGCCCAGGTTGAGCCTGATCATGGGCACCTGCGATTCGGTTTGCCACATGCCATCAATTTGCGTAAAAGCGCCCTGACCGGGAAGTCCCCGCGGTATCTCCGAAGAAATCATCAGGTTGCCAGCTCCACCTGTATAGCTAATTGCCACCAGGTATTGTTGACTGCCTTCGAGCCATAATCCATCGCCCGAAAGGGGCAGCGACAGCCACACTGCTTCCTCGTTAACCTGAACTGACAGGTCATGCTGGCTCACAGAATACGGCGTAGTTTGTGCCAACTGGGTAAAACTTGCCCCCTGGCGCTGGTATATTCTGGCTGTAATCTGAGCACCCGCCTGGGTCATTTCGTGCAGTGCGACCGAAACGGAAGTGGCGCGCACATCCTGCAAAATCTCAAAAACATTTCCTGTCACAAAAGCCTGCCCCACCCCTGCACGTATGCCTTCGCCAAGGTAAATGCCTCCATCCCGGGCATACACGGTATCCGTAATCTGCACCCTGCCCAGGGCAAGATTGTTTGTGGGTTCTGTATCGGGCTGGTTTTGTTTGGCCTCAAAGTTAATATTGTAAAGGCCCCTTCCAGGGAAGGTAAAGGCCGTTTGGGTGGATAAGGTAGTGGTGTGCCCCGAGGCAAGTTGTGTCAGGGTTTCACTTTGACCTTTGTACAGGTAGGTGTTTACGTCGGTTAGTAAATGAACCCCGGTTTGGGTGTTTCCGCCAAGGTTGCGAATCATGCCGCTGAAAAACACCGGTTGCTGCTGCCCGCCGGGCACCATGGTATATCCGCCAAAAGCCACGGCAAAAAGCTCAAGGTCATTGGCGGTATAAGTATTAATAGACACATCGTCGATCATCCAGAAATAGTGTGAAGCCCCAATTTTGCGAAACCTGATCCACACCTGTTCATGACCGGCAGCAACCTCAGAGATGTTAACCAGCTGGTGAATGGCATTCTGGCTCAGGTTATTGGGCCACACCCCGTTTTTCACATCAAAGCTTACCCAGTTTTCGCCATCGTTGCTCACCTCCACCAGCAGCTGCGTGCTTTGAAAGCTGCAGCAATACCTGAAAAAGTGCTGAAAAGAAAGCATTACATGCGGGTGTCCGCTCAGGTCGATGGGAGGGCTCTGAATGTAAGCGTCGGTAAGCCCCATATCATTGTCCTCACTGGCCAGGTCGCTGTCCAAAATCATGAAACCGTTGGCAGCCGAGCTGCTGTTAATGGCCGGAACACCCTGCGAAAAGCCGCCTTGGGGGCCTTCGTAAGAGTGGGTAAAACTCACATAACCGCTCAGGTCAACGCTGGTCCAGTTGGCCGGAAGGCCACCGTCAAAGTCTTCGTACCAGATGGCTTCGTCGCCCAGGTTTTTAACATCAACCGAAGGAAGACGGTTTTTCTGTGGGTTTACAATAGCAGGCCGGGGGTAGAAAACCGGCTCGGTGGCCATGGCACTCCCAAGTAAAAAAACAAGTACCACAGGCAGGACATGACGGATTTTTAAGATCACCTTTTCCATTATCTCAATCGTTTTTCTCATAGAATGGGTAAAAAAAGGAAGCTTTGTTTTGGCAGCTGACTGCCTGTGCAAAACATCACATTTTCAGGGAATAAAACTATAAAATCCCAATGGCCTGCCAATCCGTAGATTACTGAATTACTCCACACCGATATTAGGTAGAATTTACCTGTTTTTGGGGCTATTTTCCTGCGTTAAACGAAACAAATAAAAAACGCGGACATATAATGCCCGCGTCTAAGGTTTTAAAATTCAAATTCAGGCTCAGGAATTGGCAAGGTCTTCAATGCTGTTTTTCAATACATTGAGCTTATATACCGCATTTTCTGACAAACTGCGGATCATTTGCAACAGCTTGAGGTCGGCTTTGAGCAAGAGCGCTTTTTCTTCATCTGTGAGCAGGTCCTCGCCTTTACGATCTTCCACAAAATAATCGAAAATGGCAGCCGAAAACAGCCATGTAAGCAACTCTTCAAATTGTTCGCGGCTGTAAAACCAGGTTTCCTGGTAAAGGTTGGCACCAATGTACCTCTTCACCTTTTCATCGCTTAGCAGTTCTGCAGCAAGTTTCAGTTTGCTTTCAGGCACTGGAGCTGGCTGTTTCAATATTTTTGGCAAGGCCCCACTGATCAATTCTTCACGCAGGTCGAACACTTCAAAGCCTGCTTCCAGCAACAGGTCGAGCAGGTCGATGTCACGGTCAATTTCCGGCTGGCTCCTTCCGGTGCTCCTGAGCACCTTTTGCAGAGGCAGCCGAAGCATTAAGCCATCCTGAACAACTTTTTCCTGCTCTTTTCCGGGAGTGAGATTTTTAAGCGCCTGCTTGGCATAAAAGGCTACGATGAGCATGGCGCTTTCGCGAATGGGTATGGTGTTACCTGGCAAGGGGATGCTTTCATTAACAGAAGTTTTTCTTGCCGGGGTTTTGTCAGCAAGCACCGTTTCGTGGTCTTTGACGAAGCGAAAAGCCGCCTTGACCGACTGCAGGTTATTAAAAAACCCGGCAGTAGCAATCTCAACCGAAGATGTGAGTCCAAAATGATCGGCAACCTTTGCAGAGAAAGCAGCAAAACGAGCCACCAAAGGCTGCAGGGAGACATCGTTGCGCAACGGAATCTCAGGATCCTGCAGCGATGTGGCCAGGGCATCGATCACATCGGGCTGGAACAGGGGTTCGAAGGCTGCATGCACTTGCTCCAGTTCCAGCTCCTGACGGGCCTGTTCCACACTGGGCACTCCCTGACCGGCCAGGTTGTAATGCAGGCGAGCGTAAACCCCATTTTCATCAAGCACTTCGCGAAACTGCCAGAAAATGCGGTATTCAAAACCATTCAAATGCCAGTGCAAACCATGTTCATGAATGTCGCGCCCGCTTTTGATAAACTCCAGCCCCGAAATGTGCTCACGCACTATATAGTAATGCCTTCCATCGTTGCTAATGGCCAGGGCCTCACCAAGACTGAGCGATTGGGTCTGACCCGGCTGCCCATCTTTTCGGAGTTTGGGTGCAGAATGCAGTATACGGCCCGAAGCCTGCTCATATTTGTTATTAAACAGTACCAGTGCTCTTTCATGACCTTGACGGTTGGTGTAAGCCATCACATTTTCATTGAGATGGCCTGCGTCGTCCATAAAATCAAAAAAGTTAAAATGTTCCACATCGCTGAAAAGATAGCGCTTCTCTAGCAGCGGAAAGATTTCCTTTTCATGTTTTTCCACCAGCCATTGCTGCGGCAGTTCGTTGTAATAAGCCCGCTGGTATTCCATGCCATATTTTTCGGTATAGCCTTCAATCTGTCCATGAGCAAACATGGGCAGGCCGGGCAGGGTGCTCATCAGCACGCATACCCCCAGGTATTTATCGCCGGTGCCAAATTGCCTGATGGCGGTCTCTTCATCAGGATTACTCATGAAGTTTACATAGCGTTTCAGAATCTCGGGTTCAAACTCCAGGGTGTTGGTAATAAGATCGCGGTATTTTTCGTTTTCCTCGTTCTTAAGCATATGCATGAAAGCCGAGTTGTACACGCGGTGCATACCCAAAGTACGCACAAAATAGCCTTCCATAAACCAAAACGCCTCGGCCAGCAGCAGGGTTTCTGGCATGGCTTCGTTCATACGGTCGACCACCTCGCGCCAAAACTCCAATGGAAACAAGGCATCGAATTGGGCCTGAGTCATGGCATAGTCGGCCCTTGAAGGGATGTCGCCGCCAGTGCCTGGTCTTGGATACCATAAGCGGGCAAAGTGCTTTTTGGCGAGCGTCATGGCCGCATCGAAACGAATAATGGAAAAGCGGCGGGCCACCTCCATGATCATCTGGATGACGGCTTCGCGCACTTCCTGTTTGATCATGTCGAGCTGTGCGGTATCGTTCCATGGCATATTGGTGCCATCATTGCCATGATAGATATAGCGCACATCGCCGGTGCGACGGTCCACACGCTGAAACACTACGGCAGCATCGGTTTTGGAATAATAGCCATCATCAATCCGTATCTCAAAATCAGGGTGTTCAGAAAGATTTTCACCGGAAAAGCGATAGGCCGGGAAAGGGGGCACACGGCTTTGAATGAAATAATCAGGGTTCTCGATCACCCACTTCGAATAAATGCCGGTATGGTTGGGCACCATGTCACTGGCCAGCCTAATGCCTCGTGCTTTTGCGCGTTCGTTCAGGTTCTGGTAGGCAGTCTCTCCGCCAAGGTCTTGGGCAATCTGGTAATCGTAAAGCGAATAGGCCGATGAAACGGCATCAGTGAAGCCCATGATATGCTTGATGCGTCGCGAAGCGTTGCTGCGCTCCCAAATGCCTATGAGCCAGAGACCATTGAAGTTCCGGCTGGCCATTTGATCCAGTTCCTCATCAGGTATCTGGTCCAGGCGGCGTATCTCACGCTGGTATTCCTTTGAAAGCTGGTCGAGCCAAACCCAGGTGTTTTTCGCCATCAGCACCACGCGGGGCATCCAGTGGGTATCTTGCGTAAAAGCCTCATTTTCTTCATAGTCCCTGGCAGCATCGCCGGTGTAATCATAGCCCGACTTTCCAATAAAGGCGCCTTCGGCTGCTCCGCCCTTATATTGTGGCACAAAAGTGGGGATTTCTCCCTCTCCCCCTTCCAGGTGAAGGTCCTCTTTCATGAGGTCCTTTCCTTTAAGAACCTGCAAAATAAACTCCTCGGGAAGGAAAGCCTTCCAGCGATTCAAAACAAAGTCGAGCTGGGCATTCAGGTCATCGGGAGCCGCCAGGAAAGGAGCCTTAAGCAAACTTATGACATCCTGCTGGTCGGGTCCAAAAGGCAGCTCATTTGCAAAAAAGCTTTCCATCAGTGCCAGCAACTCATCCAAGGCTGACTGATTCTCAATATAATTGCGATCGAAAAGGTCTCTGAACTTCTTGGTGGCAGGATTCAGATTGGCCAGTGAAAGCATCAGAAGTTCCTCCAGGCTGATGCTTGTATTAGGCCGATCGCCGGTTTGCTGACTAAGCCATCCGGTGGCAGTCATGCGGCCGCGGTACACATCCAAAGGAGGAAACTGCAAAGTGAAATCGAGCAGGATAAGGCGGTATTTCTCGCCACCAAGCTTCTCACTCAACAGGTTTTCTGCTTTTCGAAAAACCCCGGGATTGAGCTGTTTTTCATACTCGCGCAGCACCAGGTGATATACCTCATCGAGTAAACCTGCGGCATTGATTTCGCCCGGATAGACATGTTGCTGAGGGGCACGGCTTTTGTTCAGCCGGAAAGCAAGATTCCTTACAGCATTAAAATCGGCAAAAACCACCCGCCCA
Organism: Bacteroidales bacterium; assembly: GCA_019429365.1. Taxonomy (GTDB): domain Bacteria; phylum Bacteroidota; class Bacteroidia; order Bacteroidales; family UBA7960; genus UBA7960. Next base: position 37,804 of record JAHYJD010000018.1, read on the forward strand.
TCGGTAGAAAACAAGGTGTCTTCAATCTGCAGCTTCTGACGAATACGACCTGCAATATGAAACTCATAAACTCCTTTACCTGGTTGATTTTGATGCCTCTTCATAATTCTGCCTTTTTGCTTTGGAGTAAAGGATAAAAGTAAGGATTTTCCAGTTTTTCAGAAACGTTCTATGGCAAAAGTTTTAAGATGGCTTACAGCCTGGGCTGAATATCTTTATTGATGCCTAAATTAAGCGATCCCTGGTTTCGGGGTCCCTATTGCTTTCGCTTAATCAAAAAGAAACGAATTAATTACAAGGTGGGATATGCTTTGCGATAACATGAGCCTGTTTCGTGGATTTTTTTTAAAGTTGGATTTTTTGTTGGTTTTGTACCGCCATGACGTACCTTTCACAGTCCTGGTAAGGAATCTTTGGTTTTTGCCGGCATGTTCGTTTTTTTTAACATATTGTATCCCGGGTGGCAACTGACAAAGCCTCCATAATTCTTCAATGTTTATGTTTTGATAAATGGTATTTGTGACCTTCATTATAGTATGTCGTGCATGTGAGCAAATCTTAACTGCAAAATCAATGAGTACTCTCCTGAAGGTATGGGGATAGGCTGTGACCGGAACCTAACAAATAGTGTTGTACTCCCAAATGGTGATGTGTTTTTTGTTAGCTTTGTAAGCTCTGCAATTACACATTACCAATGAATTGGACAGGTTGCCTTTTATTTTTCTCAGTATGAATCGCTCAATCTATATCTTTATTCTTAGAGTAAATTTCTGCCTATGACTCACATTCCCATATACAAGTTCAATTACAAAACCGTAAAGGTGTTTGGATGGTTTGGTTTTATCATTTTCCTGACGGGGCTTATATTTCTCATAAGGTATCTTACCGTGCCCGGTTCCCGCGAAAGCGGCCTGGAACTCCCATTTTTGGTGATTGTTCCGGGTCAAGGCTTACTGGCTATTAACATAGCCCTTAACTCCCTGAAAAACAGACGTTATTACATTGAATGGGACGACGAGCAGATTCGATACTGGCAGCCGCGAGGTAAGGAGCCCGAATTCATTAATAAAACCGAAGTTGTTTCAGTAGAAATAAAAAACCTGGAAGTCCTGATCAGACTTACTGATGGGGAGAAAAAATTCAACCTAAAACATCTCTTTTTTCCTGAGCGAAAACAAATTCGGGAGATGTTTGAAGCCTTAAACCAAAAAGATTAGGACTTTTCAGCAATCAGCTTTGCCACTACCTGCCCTGAAATAATAGAAGGCGGCATACCCGGGCCGGGCGAGGTTAGCTGTCCTGTGTAGTAAAGATTTGAAATCTTCTTATGATGCAACCTGGGCTTAAGGATTGCTGTTTGTTTCAGCGTATTGGCCAGCCCGTATGCGTTGCCTTTAAAGGCATTGTAATCGCCCACGAAATCACTGAGGCAGAAAGAGCGCTTATAAACAATGTGGTCCCTGATATCCTGACCCAGCACATGCTTCATACGATCAGCCATAATATCGAAGTACTTTTCGCGCATGGCTTCGCTGTCTTCGACACCGGGCGCCAGGGGCATTAGCAGGAAAACATTTTCGCTGCCTTTGGGCGCCACCGTGGGGTCGGTTTTCGAGGGGCACGAAACATAGAACAAGGGATCGGTAGGCCAGGCTGGCTCGGTATAAATCTCTTTGGCATGCAGGTCAAAATCGCGGTCGAAAAACAGGTTGTGGTGCTCCAAACCTTCAATTTGCTTGTTAAGGCCTAAATAGAACAGCAGCGAGCTGGGTGCCATGGTACGCTTTTCCCAATAGCCAGAAGAATAACTCCTGAATTGCTGCGGAAGCAGGTTTTGCTCCACATGATGATAATCGGCACCGGCAATTACATAATCGAACTCATAGCTGCCTTTCGCTGTAGTAAGGCCGGTTGCTTTGCGGCCATCGACTTCAATACTTTTTACGGGCTCGCTAACATGAAACTCCACCCCAAGTTCTTCGGCCAGGCTTACAAAGCCTTCAATGATCTTGTGCATGCCACCCATGGGGTACCAGGTACCAAGCTTCAGGTCGGCATAGTTCATCAGGCTGTATAGCGCAGGTGTATTTTCAGGTGTAGCACCAAGAAACAGAACAGGAAACTTCAGGATCTCGCGAAGCTTTTCATTTTTAAATAATTTCTCTATTTGCGAGGAGATGGAGCTGAACATTTGCAGCTTGAAAAGGCTTCGAAGCACTCGAATATCGGCAAATTCGAAAACAGACAAGCCGGGCTTCCAAACAAACTCTTCCATTCCCACCTTGTATTTGTATTCAGCTTCCGCAAGGAATTTATCAAGGTTTTTGCTGCTGCCCGGCTCAAAGGATTCGAAAAGCAGTTTCAATTCTTCATAGCTGGCCGGCATGGAAACAATGTCGTCCTTGCCAAACACCACATTATACGAGGGGTCAAGCCTTACCAAGTCATAATAATCGGAAGCCGATTTGCCAAAGTGATTAAAGAAGTTCTCGAATACCTCTGGCATCCAGTACCATGATGGGCCCATGTCGAACATAAAACCCTGGGTTTCGAACTTGCGGGCACGCCCGCCCAGGCTGTCGTTCTTTTCAAATACGGTAACCTTAAAACCTTCCTTTGCCAGGCTGCAGGCCGCCGAAAGCCCCGCAAAACCCGATCCGATAATACCAGCCGTTTTCATTGCCTTGTTCTTTTGTGTTTCTAAAGATAAGAAAACATTGAAAACAGGAAAATGTTTCGGGAAGAAAAATGAAAATACAATAGGAATTTTGAACGGACAGGTCGCGGAAATAAGTAGGGACAGGTCGCGGAAATAAGTAGGGACAGGTCGCGACCTGTCCCTACTGCAGATTATTAAAAGCAACCTTATTTCTAATAAATCCGCTGCAATCCGGGTGCGGTGCGATATCTGGCGGCAGCTTAAAGAAGAAACTAACAATGCTGAAAGTTATAAGTCTCCCCCAGACCCCCTCATTTAACAAAACAATTAACTTTGAAGAAAAAACTGTCCGAAGACATTAGACCACTTCATTGTTAAATCAATAACCTTGGGCATAACACGTTTACATCCTCACCTATAGTTGGGTTTATTTTTCAAAGATATTCAATCTTCTTAATTATAAACAAAATTCAGGATCATTTAAAGGCTTATAGCAAGCTTGGCCCATAAAATAAGAAGAGACCTATCTCTAGTAAAACCTCCATCAAGTTCAAAATGCAAAATTTTGGGCCATCCCCCGCAGACATTGACCTATTCCATCACCATTCCTGATACCTTACTAAAACGTAACCGATACGAATATTAAACGGACTTAAAACATAGTTTAAACGTGTTTTTACGTCTGAAGTACGTCTAAAGTACGTCTGAAATACGTCTGAAGTTAGGAAAAAATACGAACCTGAAAAGGGCCGAAAAGGCTTAGAGTGGCTCAGGGAATTTACGGACCGGGGGGAAAGGAATTAATAGCCGGGGCTGGGTAGACGAAAGTGTCCTCACCGAAAAGGAAAGCGTAAAACTTTTCTTAAGGATGAATCAGGAAGGATACAAAAAAGGCCACCTCTGTTTTTTGAGGCAGCCTTGTTGGGGTGGAAGAGGGGACTCGAACCCCCGACCCTCAGAACCACAATCTGATGCTCTAACCTACTGAGCTACATCCACCGTTTATTAGGGAGTGCAAATATACAAAAATTTTTATTTGCAAATATCGGGGCTGTTTTTTTGTAGAAAAAATACGCCTTTTTCAGCCTCCGAAAAGTTTCTTTAACCACTGCCACCAGCTTGTCTTTTTTACTGGTTCATTACCAGGGCTTTCACCTGCGGCCATATCTGAGGTTGACTGGCCTTGCTCTCGCAGACGCTGGGTTTTAAATTCCTTTTCCAGTTTATCAAAATCAGATTTGCAATATACCTTACTCATAATAATTTCCTTTATCGGCCGAAACCAAAAAAATGTCAATATTTAACATTAGCTTAATATAAGTAAACCCGAAAACTTGTAAAAGGTTGGTATTTTTTGCGAAATTTGTCGCAGCAAGGGGCAAAGGCCCCTGCATTGCCACCGCAAACGCCGCGCCTGCCAATGTTCAGAAAAACCCTTCGCCGCGAAGGCATCCGAAACTTCCTGAAGCTGTTTTCCAGCTCACTGCTGGCACAGGGGCTCTCGCTGGCGCTTTCGCCACTGTTTGCAAGGCTTTTCACGCCCAATGATTTCGGGTTGGTGGCCCTTTACCTGGGCATTTTCAGTGTGCTTTCGGTGCTTGCCACGGCCAAATACGAGCAGGCCATCATGCTGCCCCGCTCCGATCAGGCGGCACGCTCGCTTTTCTGGCTGGTACAGATGATCAGCCTGGCGTTTGCCCTTTTTGTGCTGCTTGCCGTTTTATTGGGTGGGGGGTTTATCACCACCCTTTCGGGGAATGCTTCCCTCCGCCCCTGGCTGTGGTTTCTGCCCCTGAGCCTGCTTATGCACGGATTGTTTCAGGGCGCTACCTTTTACGCCAATCGCCACAAAAAGTTTGGTGTGATGGCTGGCAGTACCCTGCTGCATTACAGCGTGCTGAATGGCACCCGTGTTGTCACCGGACTGCTGCAAACGGCCTTCAACGGGCTGCTGGGCGCGCAGATCATGGCCCAGGTGGGCAGTACATTTTATATGATAATGCGTTCTGCGCGAAAACTGTTCAGCCCCGACGATGCCCTCTCGCTCGAGCGCATCAGCCATCAGGCAAGGATTTATTCGGGCTACCCGCGCTACAACATGCTGCTCAACTTCACCAACAACCTCTCGGGAGCCCTGCCAATCTTTATGTTTACCCGCGGTTTCTCTGCCGAAGTGGCCGGACTGTATGCCTTTGGATACACTTTCGTGTTCAGGCCGCTCAGCCTGTTTTCGCAAAGTACCCTGCAGGTGCTTTCGCAGAAAATTATTGAAGATTACCATCAGGGCAGGTATGTATATCCGGCACTCAAAAAGCTGGTGTTGCGCTTTTTTGCTCTAGGCATAATTCCTTTTACCCTGCTGGCCATTTTTGCGCCGGCGGTTTTCAGGCTGGTATTTACCGAAGAGTACCTTTTGGCAGGGCGTTTTTTGCAGGTACTAAGCCCCTGGCTTTTTGCCGTCTTCCTTACCAGCCCGCTCTCGTTCGTGCCCGAACTGTTTTTCCACCAGAAAAAAGCCATGATCATCGACATTGTGCTGCTGGTGTTGCGCTTTTTGGCACTTTGGGCCGGTATATGG
>JAHYJD010000131.1 GCA_019429365.1 Bacteroidales bacterium
CCCTCTGCCCCGAAAAATGGAAAGATTTTTCGTGTGGCAGAGGGGTTTTGCATCAAGGCCTCTCGAGTGAGTCTCGCTTCAGGCGCAATTTGAGCGAAAAGAGAATGCAGTAGAGGCGGTTGCAACATAATTTAAACAAATGTGCAAAAATCTAAAGCTTTTACAACATAGTTGCTATGCACAGTCTGTTTTTTCTCCCGAAATTGAATGTGGATTAAATCAATTTAAATCCACAATGTTTAACTTAAAAAATTAGTATTATGAAAACACTAAAGTATTTTTTTGTAGTTGTTTTGTTTTCTGTTTTTTCCCTGGGCAGTAGTTTTGCCCAAACGAATAAAAACAAAACATTGGAAACCAAAATTGTTCCCATAGAATATTATCTGTGGTGTGTTGATGAAAATGTGACTGGAGATCTTACCTTAACGATTATGGACATTGAAGGCAAAAAGACACAATTCAAATTCAAAGGCACTTTAACCGGCGAAACTACAGGTAATGTTTATACGGTAAGTCAGGTCAGCAATGACAACTGGTTCCCCTATTCCGGCACGGGGCAGTTTAATGCAACGTATGCGGTAACATTATCATTTGAACTGGATGGAATGCCTGTGGCTACCTTGCATGAAACCTGGCATGTTACACGTAATGCAAACGGAGAATTGGTCGTTTTGTTTGATCATTGGTCTACAGAGTGCTACTAACTATAACAAAAAAACAACATGAAAACACTTCTTAAACTTTTCTTTTTAGCAGCATTAATTGGCCTTTTGACCGGATGCAACAAAACCGATGATTTTACTGACGAGGAAACTGTTGACCTGAAAAGAGCCCAGGTTGAGGTAACCGTACCGTTTGAAGTAAATCTCCTGGGCGAAATTACTGATCTTATATTTGACGACCCGGAATGTCTGGATGGTGGTTATCCCGTGCGAGCTGTGGTTGAAACCCATGGCAATGCTACCCACATGGGTAAAGTTACATTAACTTTCGCATTTTGTACCGGAGGGCCTCCCGATCCGGCTATTCCAAACTCGGTCTATACTTTTGCCGCCAGTTCTTTTGAATTGACAGGTGCAAATGGCGATAAACTATTTCTTTATAACGGAGGAGATGCAGCTATTCTTGGCACAAACGTTCATCCGGATTATGTAACGGACTACTGGACAAGTATTGCAACCATTACCGGAGGAACCGGCAGGTTTGAAGGAGCTTCCGGTGAATTGCAAATGAATGATTATTGCACGAGCATTGACGATTATACGCACCATCACTGGACCGGTAAAATTACCCTGGTTAAAGGGAAACGGTAATTTTTTATCCATCAGCTAGGCCTTTTCTGCAGGTATTTAAAGAAAGGGCTTAGCTGAACTTTTTTATCAGCGCCATCAGATAACGGGAACGAAACTGCTGGCTTGCCAGCATTTGCTTGGCAGGTGGAAGTTTCAGTATGGCACCCAGCACAGCCGCCATGGCCCGGTGGTTTAGCTGCACCTGGTTGTCGAAGATCAGGTTTTGCAGTTTACCCCGCTCAATGGCCATAAGCACCACCCGGTGCACCGAGTTGACGGGAGTGATCACCCTCTTTTCGCGCCGCTTTAAATGAAGCGCATTCTCCTTGCAGCCCCTCAGGCAAACCCCGCAGCCGATGCATTGATCAGCATCGAGCTTTGCCTTCATTTTTTTGGGGTTGTGCGGATCGCTGGCGCTTACCAGCGCCATGGCCTCAATAGGGCAAAGCTTCACGCATTTGCCGCAGCCGGTGCATTCGGTTTCATTTATTTCGGGAATAAAATTGGTGGTCTCCACCGGGTTCATGAAGCCAAACTTGCGGGCGGCGATAAGGGCCTCGCAGCAACAGCCGCAGCAGTTGCAAATAAAACCCACGCCCTGCTGCACGTTTTCACCAAACTGCACCAGGTTGTGGTCGTGCGCCTGTTGAAGCAGGTCAAGGCCTTCGGCCACATCGACCTGCCGGGCAATTTTATGCCGTATCAGCGACTCGGCTGGTTTGTTAAAGGTCATGCAAATATCCATGGGGGCATCACAATTCCTTCCCATGTGCTCCATTTTGTGGCGGCAATAACAAATGCCAATGCCGATATGGGTGGCCGTTTTGATCACCTCTGAGGCCCGCTCATAGCTAAGCACGTGCAAGGCGTTTTCGTTAGTCAGCACCCCTTCGTTTACAAAGGTCCTGCCCAGCTGGGTTTCTCCATCCAGAAAGAGATTTTTTATGAAATCCTCCTCCACGTTAAGGTATTGATAAAACAGCTCCGACAGGGTTTTCTGGTCAATATCGTTGCGGTAGCGCATCAGCGAAAACTCAAAGAAACCAGCCATGGGCGGTGGCATGGAGTAGGAGGTTACGCCTTTGTTTTCGTGATCCAAAAGAATGCCGCGGTCGGCCAGGTCGTTCAGAATGACCCTTGCATCGCCAAGGGGCAGCTTCCAGATTTGCGCGGCCCGCTCATCAGTAAATGGCTTGATGGGGAGCAACGACACCAGCTGCGCCTCCCTTTCAGAGAAAAGAACTTTCAGGATCTTAAAAAGGAGTTCGCTGGGCGGAGCGCCCTGCGGAAATTTGTTGAGCCGCTCGGCCAGCTTATGATAATTGTTGACCTTGATGGTGTTGTGATGTGCCATAAAGAGATCGCTTTAGGTCAGCACTGAAGTTACCAGCAGATTTCTGCAGGCAAGTTAAAAAAATATACGACAGGAATTTTGGGTCTGTACGGAATATTGCATTATTTAAGAAAGACTTGCCGACAGGCGCATTACACCACTTTGCGGGGTTCAGGTTTACTATTGAAATTTTGCTTCTTTTGGGTTAACTTTGTAATGATTTAAAAATTAGGCCATGGACATACAAACACAAAAGGAAGTTATCATCGAGCAATTCAAATTGCTAAATGATGAAAACTTGATACAGGCTATAAAAAACCTGCTCGAGTACGCATTGAAAAAAGAACAGGAAAGCCTTGAAGTGCCGGAAGCCCACCAAAAAATCGTTATGGAACGATTTAATAAGGTTCGCAAAGACCCTGACAGACTGATGGATTGGGACGAAGCTAAAAAAACGCTGAAAGCCTGATGAAAAAATACAAGGTAAAGATTGAACCGGAGGCCCTTGCCGATATTCAGGAAATTACCGACTGGTACAATGAGGCTCAAGCCGGGCTAGGTAAAAGGTTACAAGAAACAGCTATCAAGCACATTAACTCACTTAACAAAGACCCTCGGCTTTTTGCTATTCGGTATAATGAAATCCGGTGCATTGTTATTAAAAAGTTCCCGTACATGGTTCATTTCTATATTAACGATGCAAACCACACCGTTGAAGTATTGGCCGTTATTAGCACCGACAGGAACCCTAAATTATGGGAAGAAAAAGCCGTTAAGAAAGCATAAGCCTGCCCCATCAGACCTCCGGCTGAGCGGCAATTGGCTTCGCCGAGCCTGACTGCCCACCACAGGCGGGCAGGTCGTCAGGCTGGCTCCCCCGCTAACGCGCGATCGGTTGTAATACCGCTCGGAACACAGGATAATTTGTTATTATCCAAACCTCTGATAAAACCAAGACCATCATTTAATCATTCCCTGGCATGGTTTAGCAAAGCTGTCCCCACCTTTCGAACTGAAAAACAAATCTCCGCAAACACGTCTTTACCCCGTCAGGGGTCAGCCGTGAATAGCCCCATGCGGAAGCATGGGGAAAAGGGAATTTGTTTTTAAAGGCGCTGCGCAAGGCAGGTCTGAGCGGCAGACGCGCCGTCGCAGCGCAAGAGGTGATGTTGGTTGTCATTTTTTTGATTTTTACTTTTTTTTGATTGCCCAAAAGCCTGCCCGCCAGCAGGCAGGGTAGTAGGCAGTAAAGAGCGAGGAAGCGAAATAAAGCTGCATTATCAACTCGTGGCAGGTATTTTAAAGCGGCAGCGCAGCGAAATATCGGTAGCCGGAAGTATGGCTGGTATTTTCTGGTTTTTTCTTAAATTTGAAAAGGCTTTCTTATAAACGTTTTTTAAGCAGATTAAAAATTAGATTAAATGAAAACTCAATTTATTACCAACGATAAGGGCAAACGGGTAAGCGTTATTTTGCCAATCCGTGACTACAATAAAATGCTCGATGCTCTCGAGGAACTGGAGGATATAAAAGCTTATGACGAAGCCAGGGAAAGCGGTGAAGATTCAGTTGTTGCTGAAGAAGCCTTTAAAATGATAGAATCGGTTAGAAATGACCTGGCAAATTAGAATATTAAGGGGTGCCATCAAGCAGCTTGAGGCTTTGCCTGCCAGAGAGTATAAATCAGTAAAAGCTAAAATTCTCAGTCTTGCTGAGAACCCCCGGCCGGCAGGTAGCCAAAGATTAAAAGGAAGGCCCGGCTACAGGGTTAGGCAAGGGAATTACCGGATCATTTATGATGTTTTCGATCAAATATTAACCGTTGAAGTAATAAGGATAGGCCACCGGAAAAATATTTACAAATAACCGCCCGTGCGGCGTGCTAAACCAGCCCGGGGCAACCCGTTTTCTTGTATTTAGCTCACTACTCATCACTCAATTCTTATTTCTTTTGATCATTTTGCCATTAAGCATGCATGGTTTAGCAAAGCTATCAATTTTTGCAGAATTTCAAATTCTAAAAAGTTCATGCTGTCCCCACCTTTCGAACTGAAAACCAATCTCCGCAAACACGTTATTACCCTGTAGGGGTAAAATATGAATAGCCCAGGGTGAGCGAGCAAAGCGAGCGTAACCCTGGGCTAAGGAGCACCAATGTTTCGGGCACTGCGCAAGGCAGGTCTGAGCGGCAGACGGGCCGTCGCAGCGCAAGGGGGTAAATATGGGTTTTGGAAAAAATCTTTTTTTTGAGACGCGCCACAAGCGCGTCTGTACTGAAAATCTGCATTATTTATGAGAGACGTGCCGCCAGGCACGTCTCTACCACTGGGATTTCGAAAGGCCGCCCTTAATGTAAAGACGCGCTTTGCGGCGCGTCTCAAATTTAATTTATATGCATGCCCTGTACAGACGCGCTTGTGGCGCGTCTTGGTTTTCCACTTTTTCTCGCTTCACTCTCTTGTCTTGTTACCAGGTTTTTTTCAAGGCCAAAAGGGCAGCAATGGGTTAGCCTATATTTCTCCGCCAACGGGTTCACACTATGCCACCTTGCTAATTGCGCATCATAAAACTTTACCCCGTAATTCCCGATAAAATCGGGATAAACATACCAGTTTACGCCAAAAAAATCGTGTTTCTCACCGGCCTTACCTGCTCCAAAACGGGGTATTCAAAGAGCGTATAACGGCCGAAAATACTGCTTTTTTTCTTTTAATTGAACACTTTTGACTGACTGTTATTTTTCTGGTTTGCCATAAAATTTTGTATTTTTGATTAACGTAAGTGCTTAATAATTGAAACAAAAACCTGAACTAAAATGAACATACAATATATATCTGATGGTACTGGCCAAACAACAGGTGTCTTTATTCCTATTAAAGAGTGGAATCAACTAAAAAGCAAGTTTAAGGGTATTGAGCAAGAAGAAACTGAAATTCCCGAATGGCACAAAAAAATCGTAAAACAACGTCTTGAAGATTACAAGCAAAATCCGGATTCTGCCATAGATTTTGATACTGCTATGGATGATATCGAAAAAGACTTGTAATGTATAAGTCCATTATTCTGCCACATGCAAAAGAAGATATCCGGGACGCTGCCAAATGGTATAATATAAAAAGGGATGGGTTAGGTAAAAGGTTTACGGCAGACGTTCGAGAAACGGTAAGGCATATCAAACAAAACCCTAAAGCTTTCAATACTCGGTATAAAAAAATCAGCACGGCAGTATTAACTGTATTTCCCTATATGATTCACTTCACCTTTGATGAAGCAAATAAAACAGTTGTTGTTTCTGCCGTATTTCATACCAGCCGTGACCCGGAGCTTTGGAGAAAAAGATAAAACCCATTAACAGCAACTTCAATTAAAAATCAAAACCACCCCTGAAAAACTCAGAACTGCTTCAGCGTTTTAGAGAAGTGGAAACACTCCCCGAAAGAGAAAAATCGGT
>JAHYJD010000019.1 GCA_019429365.1 Bacteroidales bacterium
CTCTTCCGATCTAGGGTCGATTGAGCCCGCCTGAGCCCAAAGCATAAGTGGTGCCGCCAAAAGCACCCACAAAAAATACACACGTTTTTTCATTGGATTTGGGTTTAGTTATTAAATGGTTGAATTATAGAATTCAAAATCGGACGAGGATGATGACAAAAAAATCACCTGGTCAGATACATCAAATTTCTTCATCCCTTACGCAACGGACAGAATACCCTTCCTCATTATTATATATGGAGCGGATCACATTGCCGTAGTTTAGGGGCATAGCCCGGTACCAGGCTTCGGTAGTCGAAAACTCTGTAGAAGACCACCAGTAGCCATGGGCGCCAATGCCGAGGTAGTATCCAGTGGCAGCCCGGAAGCCACCCGGAAGGGCAGAAAAGCCAAACTTATCCGTGCCGTAATGAGGGCTGGAAGATTCCCATCGGGGGTGGTTCGAAGTGGCACAATCGCCGCCTAAAGGGGATGATACCTGACGGCAGGACTTTAAGGCATTTGCTGCACCGTTTTCTTCGTCGTTGTTGGGATAGCCTTGTGCTACCGCATAATTCACCAGTTCTGTCCACTCAGCATCGCTGGGCACATGCCAGCCCGCAGGGCACAAACCATTGCTGTTATTTACTGCGTGCCAGTTATATAAGGCACCATAACTGTTTTTCCAGTCAATCTCATTGTTATACCAGGCATAGGCCCCGGTGGTGTTGTTTTGCCATGCGGTATTATTGACGCCGGGGTATTCAATGGGCGTACCGTTTTGGTATTTGGTAGTTTTCAGGTTCTCTGCCATCCACATCTGGTTGCCGATGATAACGCTGGGATAGAAATTGCCGTCGATGTCGGTGACGCCTTCGCCGGGCTGGCCGCTTTCTTCTGTAGTAAATTCTTCCTGCTGCCCATAAGACGTGCCTTCACTGTTTGTAGCGTAAGCTCTTAAATAGTAAGTAGTGTTGGGCTCTAATCCAGAAATGTTGCTCGTAAAACTTCCCACACCTGTACCATCTTCTGTTTTGTCGTCATTGATGGTTGGGTTTTCGGCTGTATCCCAACAAACACCACGTGCAGTAACTGTTGCTCCGCCATCAGCGCTTATATTGCCTCCACTTATTGCAGTAATCTGAGTTATGCTGGTAACGTCAGTGGTTAATATTACTGGTACTGTAATATTTTCATCTTTCTGGCAGGAATAAAATACTGCACAGACAAGCACTAAGGGTAAGAAAATTTTTAACGTTTTCATTGGATTTGGGTTTAGTTATTAAAAGATTGAATTAAAGAATTTAAATTTGCAAAGGGGGAGGGCAAAAAACAAGACAAAACAATAAGTAAGTAAAACAAATTTAAAACAATAGTTTTAAATATACAAGAAAAAAAGTAAATAAATACCGAAATATCTGTTTTTAAAGAAATAAATCATTATTAAATGGTTGTTTAAAAAAACAGAATGACTTATTTTATGCATTATTCAGTAAATCAATTAAATAAATAATTACGTATAAAAAAAGTAAAAAAAATTGCAAAAAAATTTCTGTACCCAAAACAAAAAAGCGGTCCCGGAAATTTTCCGGGACCGCCGCCAGTTTAAACAAGTGAGTTATTATGGTTTTTGTTTGTTATGGGCAGGTACCCCAGACAGGCCGTGGAAGCACCCAGCTTGTTGCACCAAGATCGAAGAAGTCAGGTTGTGTGGTAATATTTGAAACACACCAGCCCGAAAGATCCTGGTTAAACGATGAAGCAACTCTGAACATTGAATTCATATCTGTTACATTCGACACATTCCAACCCCCGATATCCTGGTTAAAAGATGAAGCGCCCCGGAACATTTGAGCCATATGAGTAACATTAGAGACATCCCAATCCCCAATATTCTGATTGAAGGATGAAGCACCATAGAACATATTAAACATGGTTGTCACATTTGATACATTCCAATTACTTATATCATGATTGAAGGAAGAAGCGTTTTGGAACATATACCTCATGACAGTAACATTTGACACATCCCAACCCCCGATATCCTGGTTAAACGATGAAGCTCCCCAAAAAATACCATCCATTGTAGTTACATTTGATACATCCCAGTTACTAATATCATGATTAAATGAAGAAGCATTTTGGAACATATACCTCATATTTGTCACCGCTTCCAGCCCAAAAGTATTATTGGGAACTGAAATAAGATTGGAAGCATTATCAAAAGCATTGGCGAGACTTTGCAATCCTAACTGGCCCCAGTTATCAACACTAACAAGTGCAAACGCTGAGGGTTCTGTTTCGGAGAATGGATCAGGGGGGGCGACATAAAATGCTGTTGCACTTCCGGTTATCGAAACGGTATAAATTCCAGCCTCATAATAATTATGCCAATACTCGCCGGGGGTATTTACAGTGGTAATGGTGCCATCGCCCCAGTCAATCGTAGCGTTTACTGAACCGGTCAGTGCCAGCTTAACAATGGTGTCCCATGAAAGAAGCCTGGTATCCCAGGTGGTGATAAAGGCATTGGGATCAAAAGTGCATTCCCCAACCAACTGGTAATCCACATCAAAATCAACTGGTGGGCCATTGCCAATTACGCTGAACGTAAAAAAGAAATCATCGCATACCTGCCAGTCGTATGGTAGCGGGAAGCTAAGCTCGTACCATGTACCTGCCGGTATGGGGTTGATGAACTCTTTTACCGAAACTTCATCAACCAGCAGGTTGGCTATGTCTTCGGTACTTACAACTCTTAATACAAATTCTTCAAATGTGTTGTAGTACACAATATTTACGGTTTTTGAAAACCGACCGTTGTCGGGCCCTGCCCAGCCTATCACTTTCTGGTCGGTTTTTTCGAACCAGGAAGGGTTTTCAGGATCAATGCAGTGAGTTGCACAGTTATTATCCTCACTTTCTGTTTTAAGGGAAATGCTTTCATGCCCGCTTGTGATTGTGTTCAGCTCATCATCTTTTTGGCATGATTGAAAAATTGCAGCGATTAGCAGCAAAATGGCAAAAATTTTAAACGTTTTCATTGGATTTGGCTTTAATTTATAAATGGTTGAATTTAAGAATTCAAATTTGCCAAGGGGGAGGGCAAAAAAATATAGTCAAATAATGTTTTGGATTAATTCTTCACGCAGCGGACAGAAAATCCAACCTGCTTAAGGAGGTTGAAAGACCACAAATTGTTGTAATCGTAGCTCATGAATCGGTACAAGGGGTTACTGGGATCGTACTCTGTAGCAGTCCACCAGCTGCCTTCATCCCCAATACTGGTGAATGTTCCAACGTTGCGACGGTAGCCATCCGGAAGGGCTGTAAAGCCGGTTTCGTTGGTTGCTCCTGAATTAGGACTATTCCAATGCGTTGTGCCGGTTTCTTTTAGTTTGCCACCAGCAACACTTTCTCCTCCCAAATTATCGGCGAGTTGTATCCATTCCGCATCGCTAGGCAAATGCCAGCCTGTGGGGCAAACGCCTTGTACACCGCTCGGGTTGGCAGTGCTGCTCGCAGAACCAGCCATTGCTGCAGGCCAGTTGTATAATACGCCATAGGTTGTATAATTGGCAGTTGCTTTGGCTGCATTGACATCAGTACCATCATAACCATATACATAATACTGTGGGCTTGTTTGTGAACCTATTTCAGGACCAACTACGCTTGGCAAATAGCGCAGGTTTTCTGCCATCCATACCTGGTTGCCTATCGTTACGGTCTGGTAATCAGCTTCATCTCGTGGGTCAGTAAAACTTCCAAAACTAATGCTTTGAGTGGTAATAGATATGGCCTCGCCATATCCGGTACCGGCACTATTTGTTGCATAAGCCCGAACATAATAAGTAGTGTTGGGTGTTAATCCGGTCATATTACTGGAAAACTCACCCGAACCTTGACCGTCAGTTGTTTTGTTGTCATTGATGGTTGGGTTTTCTGCTGTATTCCAGCAAACACCGCGTGCAGTTATTGTTGCTCCGCCATCAGCGCTTATATTGCCTCCACTTATTGCAGTAATCTGAGTTATGCTGGTAACGTCAGTGGTTAATATTACTGGTACTGTAATATTTTCATCCTTCTGGCAGGAATAAAATACTGTAGCGATTAGCACTAAGGCTAAAAATTTTTTTAACTTTTTCATTGGATTTGGGTTTAGTTATTAAAGGATTGAATTAAAGAATTCAAATTTGCCAAGGGGGAGGGCAAAAAACAAGACAAAACAATAATTAAGTAAAACAAATTTAAAACAATAGTTTTAAATATACAAGAAAAAAAGCAAATAAATACCGAAATGTCTGTTTATAAAGAAATAAATCATTATTAAATGGCTGTTTAAAAAACAGAATGATTTATTTTTTGCATTATTCAGTAAATCAATTAAATAAATAATTACGTATAAAAAAAGTAAAAAAAATTATAAAAAAATTCTGTGCCAAACAAAAAAAGCAGCCCCGAAATCAATCGGGGCCGCTTCCAGTAAATTGAAAGGGGCTTTATTGCAGCATGTCGCGGGTACGCTCGAGTTTGCCGTCGACCCGGGCTGGCTGCAGTTTCAGTATATGCGCGATAAGGGGGTATAGGTCGACCACCTCTATGGGTGGGTGCAGGTGGTTTTGCTTGAAGGCCGGCCCCGTGGCGTAAAATATGGTGTGCATGTCTTTCTGGGCGTTGTCCCATCCGTGGCTTCCGCCGCTGTAGTAGTTTCCGCGCGGGGCACCGAAGCCCACGCTCCAGGTGCTGTCGGCCAGCACAATCAGGTCGAGGGTGCGGGGGTTGTGGCCGTAATGGAGGCGCTCGGGCAGTTCTCCGGCTTTCCACACGCTGATGTGGGGCACGCTTTTCAAAATGTTGTAAACATATTCTTTCTTGTCTTCCACCGGCTGCAGCGAAAACAGCGGATTTCCGCCGTGGGTGCGTTCAAACCATTCGCGGCGCACGTGGCGACTCAGGTCTACATAACGCTCGGTGCTCATTAGGGTCATGCCGTGGTCGGAGGTCACGATCAGGTTGATTTGCTGCGCGATGGGCAGTTGGCTGAGCTTATGCATCAACACGCCCACCAGGCTGTCGAGCTGCATTACCATGGCGTCGATCTCGGGGGCGTCGGGTCCGTGGCGGTGCCCCAGGCCATCGGGCTCATTAAAATAAAAGGTGATCAGGCGCGGGCGCTTTTCAATGGGCAGGCTGAGCCAGGCGATCACCGTGTCGATACGGGTCTCGAAAGGGTCCCTGTTGTTGTATCGTTTCCAGTAGGTGGGCTGAATGCCCTGCACGGGCGCTTCCGACCCCACCCAGAAATAGGATGCGGCCGTAATGCCCTGCTTTTCGGCCGTCACCCAGATGGGCTCACCTCCATAGAAGGCACCGTTTTCAACTGATTCGCGGTCGCCCAGGCGGTAGGTCAAATCCAGTTCAGGGCAGTAGAAGTTGTTGTTTACAATGCCGTGGTTGTCGGGATACAGCCCGGTGGCCATGCTGTAATGGTTGGGGAAGGTCTTCGATGGGAAGGCCGGCTTCACGTATTCGGCCTTTACGCCCTGTGCGGCCAGGCGGTCGAGGTTGGGTGTGGACACCCGTTCGGCATAGTCCCAGCGCCAGCCATCCATGCTAAGCATAATTACGTAGGGTTCTTCCGCCGTGCTGGCTTGGTTTTCGCTTCCGCGGAAAGAGAGCAATAAAAAGGTAAGAAAAAAGGGAAGTATCAGCAGCAGGAAAAAACGGGCCGGTTTTTTTAAGCTCCCCGGCATTTTCCTGCAAACAGCAGTTTGATTCATCAATTTAAAGTAGTTTCGAGTTTATAGAAAAGCAAAAATAGCGTTTTATGCCATTCCGAACCATATTGTTGAAAAATTCCTTACTTTTGAAAGATATCCATCACCATTATTTATTTACCAAAACATTGTACAATGAAAAAGCTGATGTTGATGCTTGCACTGGGCTGCTTTGTGGCCGTAAATTTTTCTTCCTGTAAATCCAAGACCGATTCGCCCGAAAAAGTGGTTGAAGCCTTCCTGAAGTACATGTCCGAAGGCGACTTCGAAAAGGCCATTCCGCTGGCTACCCCCGAAACCGCCGAGATGCTGCGCGAGTGGCAGAAAGACGGCTTCAACCTATACCAGGGCAATGTGATAGAAAACATTGAATGTGAGATGATCTCCGGTACCGAAGCCGAATGCAGCTTCTATGCCGATGGCAGCCGGGCCATGATCGAAGCCGTGAAGACCGACGGCAAGTGGCTGGTGCATATGGAGAAGTAGCAGAG
The DNA here is from genome assembly GCA_019429365.1 of Bacteroidales bacterium. Taxonomy (GTDB): domain Bacteria; phylum Bacteroidota; class Bacteroidia; order Bacteroidales; family UBA7960; genus UBA7960. The sequence goes on from JAHYJD010000019.1 coordinate 6,248, forward strand.
GGCAGAGGGCGAAGAAGCGAAGAAGCGAAAAAGTGCAAGATGTAAGCCTTTCGTCCTGCGAAGCGCGACCGCCTGTTAGTAGCCCCGGGTCGCCCGGCGAATTTAAGCACCCGGGGCTCTTATGACGGACTTCCGACTTCGGACTTCGGACTTTTTCCTACCTTTGCACATGCAAGAATCGATTCGTAACATAGAACATCCCGGCATTGTCGATCATGTGGAGGGGCGTGAGGCTTTTGTGCGCATTCAGCCGCAGTCGGCCTGTGGCTCGTGCCACTCCAAGTCGCATTGCAGCATGTCGGAGGTAAGCGACAAGGTGGTGGAGGTGAGCCTCAACCCGCAAGAGCAATTGACTGCCGGGCAGCCGGTCACCATTACCCTCGAGCGCTCCCTGGGGTTCAGGGCCTTGTTCCTGGGTTATATGCTCCCTTTCCTTATCCTGCTTGTCAGCCTTTTTGTTTTGGTTTCCCTTACGGGGAATGAAGGCCTCAGCGCCCTGATCGCCATTGCTCTTATGGCACCCTATTATTTTTTGCTTTACCGTTTTCGGGAGAAGATAAGGAACAAGTTTCGTTTTCGGATCAAATAGTGTTGTCTGCTTCGCGTTGTTCCCGCACCTGCGGGATTGTCCGCCTCGCGTTGTCAGATCATCCTTTAAACATAATTCTTGACAACCTGACAACTTGACAACCTGACAACGAAAGATGGCCTTCACCCTCCTCGAACTGAAACTTGATACCGGCTACACCGAGCCGGAATTGCGAGCTGCAGTTGCACGGCAACTGGGGATTTCTTCCTTCAGCTTTCAGATCGAGAGCCAGAGCCTCGATGCGCGCAACAAAAGCCGCATTCATTGGCTGGTGAGGGTAGGGGTGAGCTCGGATGAAATCACCGGAGAGGAATTTAACCCGCCTGAGGCGCTGGAGATTCTCTATAAAAAGCGAAACAAAAAAGTGCTGGTGCTGGGCAGTGGTCCGGCGGGTTTTTTTGCAGCTTTTGTGCTGCAAAAGGCCGGCTTCGACACGGTGCTGATCGAACGCGGGGCTGAAGTCAGCCATCGGGCCAGCAAGCTGCACCACTTCGAAAAGACCGGCGAATTCAGTCCGGTGGCCAACTACTCTTTTGGCGAAGGCGGCGCCGGCACCTTTTCTGATGGCAAGCTTACCTCGCGCTCCAAGCATATCTCGAAAGAACGGGCCTTTTTCACCCAAAGCTATATTGCCGCCGGCGCACCGCCCGAGATCGCCTACCTGGCGCATCCCCACGTGGGCAGCGACAAGTTGCGGGTGGTGGTAAAAAACCTCAGGGAGCAATACCAATCCCTTGGCGGGAAAATGCTGTTCGAGACCATGCTGCATGACTTGGTGATCAGGCAGGGTGAAGTGGTAGAGGCCATCACTTCGGCAGGCACCATTGAGGCCGATTATTTTGTGCTGGCACCCGGGCATTCGGCCTATGAAACCTATCGCATGCTTATTGGGCATGGGGTGCCTTTTCGCATCAAGAACTTTGCTTTGGGCAGCCGCGCCGAGCATCCGCAATCGCTTATCAACCGCGCCCAGTGGGGCACCGAAAAGCTGCCCGGCGTAAAGGCGGCCGAGTATCGCCTAACCTCCGAAGGCGATGGCAAGCATCCTGTTTATTCGTTTTGCATGTGCCCAGGCGGTATGGTGGTTCCGGCAGCAACCTATGCCCATGTCAATACCGTGAATGGCATGAGTTACTACAAGCGTGCCAGCGCTTTTGCCAATGCCGCCTGCGTAACAGGGGTACATCCCAGCCAGCTCTCAGAAAAGATACAAAGTCCGCTGGATGCCCTAACCTGGCTCGAAGAACTCGAACAAACGTTTTACCAGTTTTCTGGCGGCTATGGTGCCCCGGCCTGCACCATCAGCGATTTTCTGAAAGGCAAACTCAGCAGCCCGCTGCCAAAAAGCAGCTATCCGCTGGGATTGCTGCCCGCCCCGTTGTGGGAATTGCTGCCGCCCCTCATTGTCAGCGCCATGCGCGAAGGCCTGAAAGACTTTTCGCGTAAGCTAAGGGGCTATGATCAGGGCATTTTGCTGGGTCTCGAAAGCAAAACCTCTTCACCCATTCAGGTGCTGCGCGAAAAAAACGGAATGGTGGAAGGCTTCGAAAACCTCTTTATGGCCGGCGAAGGCAGCGGCTACGCCGGCGGCATCGTATCCAGCGCCGCTGATGGTATACGGGTGGCTTTGAACATTTCAGAAAAAAGTGAATAAGTAGGTAGCGATAGTCAAAAGCGCAGGGCGCAGGGCAGAGGGCTCAGAGCGAAGAAGCGAGGAAGGGAAAAAGTGCCAGATTTAAGCCTTTCGTCCTGCGAAGCGGGACCGCCTGTTAGTAGCCCCGGGTCGCCCGGCGAACTAAGCACCCGGGGCTTTAGCTTTCTTACTCTCACACCTTCACACCCCCTCTTTCTCTTCCGTCCCTTAAGTCTCTTAAGTCTCCGACGAAGTCGCCGCTGCTTCCCCTGCCAGCCAGCCGGTGCTCCAGGCTATTTGCAGATTATAACCGCCGGTGTCGGCATCGAGGTCGAGGACTTCTCCGGCAAAATATAGGTTTTTAATGAGTTTCGATTCCAGGGTGGTGGGGCTGATTTCTTTGGTGCTGACTCCCCCGGCTGTGATAATGGCTTCCTTAAACGACCGGCAGCCGGTGATTTTAAAGCGCAGGTCTTTCATCAGCAGCATGGTTTTGCGGCGTAGGGCAGCCGGCAACTGGTGGCCTTCCATTTCGGGGTCAATGGCGGTAATTTCCAGAAATACCGGTACCATGGCAGCGGGAAGCCACAGCCGCATCATATTGCTCATTTTTCTGCGGCCCTGCTCGTTGATGTCGCGCAGCAGGCGCTTGTCGAGCTTGCCTTCATCCAGGGCGGGCTTCAGGTCGACCGACACTTCCACTTTTTTATGCTCCTTCAAAGCGGTTACCATCAGCCGGCTCAGGGTGAGAATGATGGGCCCGGACAATCCGAAATGGGTGAAGAGCATTTCGCCAAATTCATCGGCAGCTTTTTTGCCATCGATCCAAACGGAAGCTTTTACATTTTTCAGGCTGAGGCCCTGCATTTTTTGAGCGGCGTCACCTGCGGTTTCAAGCGGCACCAGCGATTGCTGCAATGGCACGATGCTGTGGCCGGCCTCTTCTGCCAGGCGGTAGCCATCGCCGGTTGAACCCGTGGCAGGGTAGGACTTGCCACCCGTTGCAATGATCACCTTCCCGCAAGGGATGTCCATGACTTTTTCGTTGTGCCTGAGGCGCACACCGGTGACTTTCCCGTTCTCCAGCAATAGGTTTTCCACCCTTTGATCAAAGCGTGTTTCCACCCCGTTTTTTCTAACCCAACGCATTAAAGTATCCACCACATCCACCGACTTCTGACTGGCGGGGAACACCCGGTCGCCACGTTCCACAATGGTTTCCATACCCTGACCATTCAGCAACCGAATGATATCGTCGGTAAAGAAAGTGGCGAATGCGTGCTTGAGGAAGCGCGGATTGGGATACACCTTTTTCATGAACTCGCTGCGGGGTGCAGTATTGGTAATGTTGCAGCGGCCCTTGCCGGTGATCAGCAACTTACGGCCGGGCCGTTCGTTGCGTTCGAGCAGCAGCACCCGCGCGCCCAGCTCTGCCGCACGCCCCGCCGCCAGCAAACCCGCCGCACCGGCTCCAATCACGATAATGTCGAAAGATTTCATGAGGGGTAAAGGTAGGAAAGTTTAAGGTTCAAAGTTCGATGTTTGGAGTTCCAAGTTTTGTACCCACCCCTCCTTGCCTGCAGGGAGGGGTCGGGGGTGGGTCAATATAAAAAACCGCCCCGGAAATACATCCGGGACGGTTTGGCAGCAAAAGAAAAATAATCTTTTAGTGTCCTACTGATGGTGGCGGCGGGTCGTCGGGACTGCCGGCATTGCGCAGCGGGGTAATGATCAGGTAGAGGGCTACCAGGATGATCACAATAAATCCAATGAGGAAGGTGGGGTTCTGGAAGAACGAGAACACGTTGAACATGAAGATGCCGCCAACGGCAAACATGGCCACCACAAGCCCCATAAGGGCTTCGCCCGCGATTAGTCCGGAGGCCAGCAGGATGCCCACATTTTCGGTGCGTCCCTTCTGTCCTTCGTTGAATTTGCGACGCTCACTCACCGTATTGGTGATGCCTTTGATGATACCGCCCACAAAAATGGCGAAAGTAGTGGTGAGCGGCAGGTACATACCCACACTCACCAGCATGGGGCTCTTTACGCCCATCAGAATAAAGCCGAAGCCCATAAAGATACCCACGATGATCAGCGGCCATGCCATTTCGCCACCTACGATACCGCGTGCAAGAATGGCCATGAGGCTGGCCTGGGGTGCTGGCAGCTCCTGGCTTCCGAAACCGCCTACATAGCCTTCAACATTACCGCGTGCAATGTCGCCATCGTTCAGAATGGTAAGGATAAAGAACATAACGGCGCCAGAGGCGACCACGCCAATGATGTTTCCTATCTCCATTTTCCAGGGCGTACCGCCAAGGATATGACCCGACTTAAGGTCCTGAAGCATCTCGCCGGCCACGGCAGCCGAAACGCAAACTATGGCCGCCACGCCCAGAACAGCAGCAACCCCTGCGTCGCCACCATCAATGCCAAGAACAACCAGCACCAGAGCGGTGATAAGCAGGGCGGTGAGCGTAAGGCCGCTCACGGGGTTGTTGGAAGAACCGATCAGGCCCACCAGGTAACCCGAAACGGCCGCAAAGAAGAATGCCAGAATGGTCATCACAATCGCCACAACAATGGCCACCCATAAAGCGGTCTGGAAAATAAAGAAGGTGATCGCCCAGGTAAGTATGGCCACGCCAATAATACCCAGCACCACAAATCTGAAGCTGAGGTCTTTTTCAATGCGGTTGGCGGGAGCAGTACCCGAGGCAGCTTTTTTTACATCGCTAACCGAGCGCGAAATACCTTCGATAAGGCTCTTGCGCATTTTAAAGAGGGTAAAGCCTGCGCCTACAAGCATACCGCCAATAGCAATGGGCCTTACGATCCTTGACCAAACATCTTTGGCAGCACCCAGCCATTCGGCCGATGTGGCTGTTTCGGCCAGATCCATGCTGGGGCCAATAAAATAAAGGATGATGGGCGTTAACAAACCCCAGGCAATGATACCGCCGCTGAATGCCAGTGCACCCAGGGTGGGTCCAATGATGTATCCCACACCAATGTAGGCAGGACTAACACCGGGCGAACCCAGGAACATACCGCCCTGACCGGTGAAGTTGCTTCCTGCAATGGTTTGCTTGCCCCAAATGATGAAATGTTCCCAGGCAGTGGAAAAAAGCTTGAATTCGGCAAGAATTTTAACCAGGGCGCCCACGATCATGGCCTGGAAAAGCCACTTGGAACCACCGGCACCGGTACGGCCGGCTTTGTGAATTTCTGCAGCAGCCACACTCTCGGGGAAGGGAAGTTCCACATCTTCTACCATAACGCGGCGCAGCAATGCCACAAACATAATGCCCAGAAAACCACCTCCAATTAAAATCAGGGTGGAAGTCACGTAATTGCCGGGTGTGAAAAAAGGATCCCACAAGCCCGCAATGAAAAAGGCAGGAAGGGTGAAGATGGCTCCTGCGGCTACCGACTCGCCAATGGCACCCACGGTACGTGCAAGGTTCTCTTCCAAAATGGTTCCTTTAACGATTTTCAAAAGGGCCATGCCTACTACCGCCGCAGGATAAACCGCAGCAATGGTCATACCGGCCTTCAGGCCGAGGTAGGCATTGGCAGCCCCCAAAACAACAGACATCACAAGGCCTATTAGCAAAGCCCTCAGGGTGAATTCCTTCATGTCTGTTTCGGGAGAAACAAATGGCACAAATTGTTTTTTCTCTGTCATGTTAGCTCCTTTTTTATGGTTTGCGAAAAATTGTGAGAGCGAAATTGTCAATTTTTTTCATATAAACGGAACTATATTGAAAAAAAAATGCATAAAACTGCCATAAGGCTAATACCCTGAAATTTAGACAGATTCTAAACAAGGTCGTATGTAGCTGATGTTCAGTTTTCTGCGGGGGTATAATGTAGTTATATAATTGTATTCAATTGATAAACAAGCGTTTGTGCGCCTTTAAAAAAGCGCTGCAATGCATAGCCTTTTAATTTTTGTTTTCTATTTTTGCCCCTTGTTGAGGTTATTTATTTAACAGCGCTGGTTGTTATCAGCATTAAAAGCTTTCTTTCACTAACAAAACCTTTTAAAGGTGAACGAAATTACCCTGATCTCCGTTGTTTCGCTGGGCGCCATCGGATCTGTGGCAGCGATCATATTATATATGGTGGCCCAGAAATTTAAAGTTATTGAAGATCCGCGCATCGACATTGTGGCCGACAAGTTGCCTGGTGCCAACTGCGGCGGCTGTGGCCTGGCGGGATGCCGTGCCCTGGCCGAAGCCATTGTAAAAGCCGAAAGCCTCGAAGGGATGAATTGCCCTCCGGGTGGCAACGAGGTAATGAAAGATATTGCCGCAGCCCTTGGTCTGGAGGCCGAAGAGCAGGATCCAATGATCGCCGTGCTGCGTTGTAATGGCAGCCGCGAAAACTCCCCGCCCAAGGTGAAATACGACAGCCATATGACCTGTGCCTTTGCTCACAGCCTGTTTGCCGGTGAGGGGGGTTGCCCGTTTGGCTGTCTTGGTTGCGGCGACTGTGTGGTGGCCTGCGCTTTTGATGCCATGTATATGGACCCGGCCACAGGCCTGCCTGTAATCATCGACGACAAATGCGTGGCCTGCGGCGCTTGTGTGAAAGCTTGCCCGCGCAGCATTATAGAAATGCGCAAAAAAGGTAAAAAAGACCGCCGCATTTTCGTTTCGTGCATCAACAAGGAAAAAGGAGGCCCTGCCAAAAAGAACTGTGCGGTGGCCTGCATCGGTTGTGGAAAGTGCGTGAAGGAATGCAAATTCGACGCCATCACCATGGAAAACAACCTGGCCTACATTGATTTCAACAAGTGCACCCTGTGCCGCAAATGCGTGCCGGTATGCCCCACCAATGCCATCCACGAATTGAACTTCCCGCCAAGAAAACCCAAGGTGGAAGTGGCAGCGGAGACGGCTTCAGAGTAATAATTGATTGTCGATTAACGATTTGAGATTAACGATTTGCGATTTTTAGAAATTTATGGATAAAAAAGCTTTGGAAGAAAGGCTAATCAATTTTGCAGTTTTGATTAAAATCGTTAATCGTAAATCAAAAAGAACTGTTCAAAAATATAAATAAGTTGAAAACTTTCAAGCTCGGTGGTGTTCACCCACCTGAAAACAAGTTGTCAGAGAAGGCGCCCATTGAGGTGCTTGCAATTCCGGCGGTGGTAAGCATTCCTGTGTCGCAGCATTTGGGTGCGCCGGCCAGCCCGGTGGTAGCCAAGGGCGACAAGGTAAAGACTGGACAGCTAATTGCCAAAGGCGCTGGTTTTATTTCGGCAAATATCCATTCGTCGGTTTCGGGCACTGTGGTCAAAATCGACGATATGCCCGACAGCAGCGGCTATCGCAAAAAGGCCATCGTGATCAACGTGGAAGGCGATGAATGGGATGAAGGCATTGACCTTGGCTCCGAACTGGTAAGGGAATGCAACCTTACTCCCCAGGAAATCACCGCCAGGGTGAACGAGAAAGGCATTGTGGGCATGGGTGGGGCTACTTTCCCTTCGCATGTGAAGCTCATGGTGCCTCCCGGCAAAAAGGCAGAGGTGCTGATCATTAATGGCGTGGAGTGCGAGCCTTATCTCACCTCCGACCATCGCCTGATGCTCGAGAAGGCTGATGAAATGCTGGTGGGCATTACCATACAGATGAAAGCCCTGGGCGTAACAAAGGCCATCATTGGCATTGAGAATAACAAGCACGACGCCATTGAGCATTTGAGCTATAAGGTAAAGGATTATCCAGGCATCAGCGTGGAGGCCCTGAAGGTACAATACCCACAGGGTGGCGAGAAGCAGCTGATCAAAGCGTTGATCAACCGCGAGGTACCTTCGGGAAAACTTCCTATAGAGGTAGGTGCTGTGGTGCACAACGTGGGCACTGCTTTCGCTGTATACGAGGCGGTGCAGAAAAACAAGCCCCTGATGGAAAGGGTAGTTACCGTTACCGGGAAAAACCTGAAAAAGCCATCCAACTTTCTGGTGCGCATAGGCACCCCGGTAAGCGAGTTGATTGAAGCGGCCGGCGGATTACCCACGGATACCGGCAAGGTAGTGAATGGCGGACCCATGATGGGCAAGGCCATTACAAACCTTGAGGTGCCGGTGACCAAAGGTACCAGCGGCATCCTGATTTTCCCCGAAAGGGAAGCCGCGCGTAAACCTGTGCAGAACTGTATCCGGTGCGCCCGCTGCCTGAATGTGTGCCCCATGGGCCTGGAGCCTTATCTGCTTTCCGTTCTGGCCGACAAGAAACGCTTGGAAGAATGTGAAGTCGAGCGCATAATGGACTGCATAGAATGCGGTTCCTGCCTGTATATCTGCCCTTCGGGCCGTCCGCTGCTCGACCAGATTCGCGTGGGCAAGGCCGAGGTGGGCAGCATGATTCGCAAGCGCTCGCAGCATTAACAAAAGAAAATTATTGCACAAAATATCATTGCAAAGAACAAACCTATGAGTTTACTAACGGTATCGGGCTCGCCCCATGTGCATGACAGCCAGTCGGTTAGCAAGATCATGTATGGCGTGGTCTATTCGCTGATCCCGGCCATGCTGGTGTCTTTCTACTTCTTTGGCCTGGCCGCCATTCTCCTGACCCTTACGGCCGTGATCAGCTGTATGGCGGTGGAATATGTCATTCAGAAATACCTGATGAAGGGCCCCGTAACGGTGTTTGATGGCTCGGCCATCATTACTGGTATCTTGCTGGCCTTCAACGTGCCAGCCAACCTCCCGCTATGGATGGTTGTTGTTGGCTCGGCAGTGGCCATTGGTATGGGAAAGATGACCTTTGGCGGACTGGGTAAAAACCCCTTTAACCCGGCACTGGTTGGAAGGGTGTTTCTGATGATCTCATTCCCGGTGCACATGACCAACTATCCCAAAGCCACGGCATTCAGCACTCAACTTACAGATATTGTTACCGGCCCCACGCCACTTGCCATTATGAAGGAAGGCCTTCAAAAGGGCGAGTCGGTGGCTGAGATCATTCCGCAGATTCCCGAATACGCGCAGTTGTTGCTGGGGCAAATGGGCGGTTCCATGGGTGAGATTTCGGCCATTGCCATTTTGCTGGGCGGGCTTTTTATGGCATATAAAAAGCTGATCACCTGGCATATTCCGGTGGCTTACCTGGGCACTGTGCTGGTGTTCACCGGCATTTTCTGGCTCATCGATCCGGGCTACCATTTCAATCCATTGTATCACCTGCTTTCGGGCGGCCTTATGCTCGGGGCCGTTTATATGGCCACCGACATGGTAACCAGCCCCATGAGCCCCCTGGGTATGCTTATTTTTGGCATTGGCTGCGGGGTGCTTACGGTGGTGATACGCATGTTTGGAGCATACCCTGAAGGGGTGGCCTTCTCAATATTAATTATGAATGCTTTTGTTCCGCTAATCAACCGTGGCATCAAGCCCAAGCGTTTCGGGGAGGAGGTGAAAAATGGCTAAGAAAGAATCTTCATTTCTCAATATGGTGCTTACCTTGCTGGTGGTTACAGTGGTGGCATCCTTTACCCTGGCAAGTGTGTATAATCTGACCAAAGAACCCATTGCAGCTGCCCGTGAGGCGGCCCGTCAAAATGCCATCACCATGGTGGTGCCTGAATTTGACCGGCTGGAAAGCCGTTTGTTTCTGCCACTTACGGGCCGCGACTCGCTCGAGTTCAACTTTGCCTATAAAGGCGACGAGCTGGTGGGCGTGGCGGTAGGCACTTATACCGATCAGGGCTTCAGCGGGCGCATCCGCGCCATGGTGGGCTTTTATCCCGATGGGCGTATCGTGGATGTGGTGCACCTGCAACATGCAGAAACCCCCGGCCTGGGCGACAAAATTGAAAAAAGCAAATCGGACTGGAGCGACCAGTTCAGGGATTTTGACCCGGCCACCCAGGTTTTGCGAGTTACCAAGGATGGCGGCAACGTAGATGCCATTACTGCCGCCACTATTACCAGCCGCGCCTACTGCGATGGCATTCAGCGTGCCTACGAAACTTTTATTGCCAATGTTAAAACCCCGGAAGGAGGTGCTCAATGAGTCAACTGAAAAACTTCACCAAAGGATTTATTAAGGAGAACCCGGTGTTTGTGCTCCTGCTGGGGCTTTGCCCTGCACTGGGGGTAACTACCTCAGCTTTCAACGGACTGGGTATGGGGCTGGCCACCACATTCGTGCTGGTCTCTTCAAACAGTGTGGTCTCCCTGATCAAAAACCAGATTCCCGACAAGGTGCGCATTCCTTCATTTATTGTGATCATCGCCTCCTTTGTTACCATTGTGCAACTGGTTATGGAAGCCTTCCTGCCCGATTTGTTTGCTGCTTTGGGGCTCTTTATTCCCCTGATTGTGGTAAACTGCGTGGTGCTGGGCCGTGCCGAAGCTTTTGCCAGCAAAAAGGATTTTAAAAGCTCACTGATCGATGGGCTTGGCATGGGCCTGGGCTTTGCCTTTGCGCTCACCCTGCTGGGCGCCGTGCGCGAATTGCTGGGCTCGGGTGCCATTTTCGGGTTTTCCTTTATCCAGGGAGATGGCATGCTGGTGTTTGTGCTGGCACCAGGCGCCTTTATCGGACTGGGTTACCTGATAGCGCTTTTAAACATGATTAAGAAAACAGAATAAACTATTCGCCATGGAATATATCCTGATCATTATCGGAGCCGTTTTTGTTAACAATATTGTGCTGGCGCAGTTCCTCGGCATTTGCCCCTATATGGGGGTGTCGTCAAAGGTATCCACTTCGGTGGGTATGTCGGGCGCCGTTATGTTTGTTATGACTCTGGCCACAGTGGTTACCTATCTTATCTATAATTACATCCTGGTGCCCTTTGGCGTTACTTATCTGCAAACCATTTCATACATCTTGGTGATCTCCTCCCTGGTGCAGATGGTCGAGATCATCCTAAAGAAAGTCAGTCCGGCCCTTTTTCAGGCACTGGGGATCTTTTTGCCGCTTATTACCACCAACTGCGCTGTGCTGGGTGTGGCCATCCTCACCGTACAGAAGGAGTTTAACCTGCTCGAAGGGGTAGTATTTGCCATTGCCAATGCCATAGGTTTCGCGCTGGCGATCCTTCTTTTTGCAGGCATACGTGAACATCTTGACCTTATGGGTGTTCCTAAAGGCATGCAGGGAGCTCCTGTTGCCTTGGTTGTGGCAGGTATACTGGCATTGGCCTTTATGGGCTTTGCCGGTTTAGTATAACTGCGTTTTTTTCATTGGTAACCCGGGTGCGCCAACACCCGGGTTTTTTGTTTTTCGTACCTTTATGCGATAAAAAATTCAAAAACTTCCTTTTATGGCCCTCGACACCATTATTGAACTGCAGAATGTATCTGTCTTCCAGAAAAACGTGCTGGTACTCTCGGAGGTGAACCTCGAAATTGAGCGCGGTGAGTTTTGCTACCTCATAGGCCGCACCGGCACCGGGAAAAGCAGTTTGCTCAAGATCCTTTATGGCGACCTGCCCATGGTCGATGGCTTTGGAAAGGTAGCTGGTTTCGAACTCAAGGATATTAAAGAAAAGCAAATCCCGTTTCTCAGGCGCAAAATTGGCATTGTATTCCAGGATTTCCAGCTGCTCAACGACCGTTCTATTAAAGAGAACCTTATGTTTGTAATGAAGGCTACGGGCTGGAACGATAAAGTGGCCATGGAAGAGCGCATGGAAGACGTGCTCGAAAAGGTAGGCCTTCGCACCAAGGGCTTCAAAATGCCGCACCAGCTCTCGGGTGGCGAGCAGCAGCGCGTGGTCATTGCCCGGGCGCTGATCAATGATCCCGACGTGATTTTGGCCGACGAGCCCACCGGCAACCTCGACCCTGAAACCAGCGAAGGTATTATGGACCTGATGTTCGAAATCAGCAAGACTGGCCGCGCCGTGCTTATGGCAACCCACGACTACCGACTGTTCGACAAGTTCCCCGCCCGTATATTTAAATGCGAGAATGGCCGGGTGATTGATGTGAATGCCCCGGCCCCGGAAACGGAGGACGTGGAAGACCCCTCGACTTCGATCGGGGCAAGCAGGGAAGAGTAGGTAGCGGCAGTAAAATGGTTAATTGTGAATGGTTAATGGTTAATTGATTGGAGGGAGGGCTTTGATTTGAGATTACTTTCAGTGAGCTCTCCGCTGGCAAGCGGATCGGTTAACGATTGCCGATTAACGATTAAATAAAAATTACTGGGCACGAACTCCCCCTTTGAATCCCTTTTTCAGGGATCAGCGAAGCTAACGGGGTTGGGGGGAGGTTGTCTCAAGTTCAGGAACTGGCTGTAGCTGAAGCCGGGGAGCAAAAAAAAGAGGAGAGTTTTTGACCGAAGACCAGGCAAACGTTGAAATTGATCAATGGCTAAAAAAATAATTTGGTCTTTACGGGCACAAAAAGATAGGAAAAAGATACTGGAGTTCTGGATTGAGAAAACCCATTCGCCTTTTTATTTTCACTTTTTCAGGAAACTTGCATAAATCCCTTTGGTCACATCTTCCTCCTTCTCCCAGTTGAGCTCTTTTGCCGCCTCAAGGCAGTTTGATTTCCAGCGGCTGAGCTGATCAGGGTCATTGAGCATTTCTTTTACACAATGGGCTATTTGAGCAGGGTCGTGGTTTTTTGAAATTATTCCCACCTGGTATTTTTCCACAATGCGGCGAAGCTCGGGCAAATCAGAAACAAGGACAGGGGTTCCGGCCATAATGTAATCAAAGAGCTTGTTTGGTAAACTGAACAGGTAATTGAGGCTGTCGGGCTTGTCGAGAGAGATGCCTATATCGGCTTTTGCGGTGTATTGCATCAATTGTTCGTAGGGCATTTTCGGAAGGAACATTACCCGCTCGCCCAAATTTTCGCCATTTACCTGTTTTTTTAGCCTTTCGAGCACGTTTCCACCACCAATAATCAGCAGCAGGGCGTTCTCAATCCCATGCTCCGGCCGCATAGCCGTGATCAGCTCTTCGGTACCGCGATCCACATTAATGCCGCTTCCCTGCAGTAAAATAATGTGCTTGTCTTCGGGCAGGTCAAGCTCTTTCCTGGTAATTTGCTGGTCGGGCAAGCGGTATCGTGGCATGTTACGAACTACGCGCAGCTTTTTCCCGAACTTCTTTTCGTAAAGCTGTGCTATGGACTGATTGACCGTAATAATGGTTTTCTGCCTTGGGAAAAGAAGATTCTCTAAACCTTTCCAGAACCAGCGTCTGAAGGGGCGGTGCGCCACTTCGGGCGAGCCGGTAAAATACTCGTGGGTGTCGTAAACCAAAGGCTTTCGCCGGATTTTTGCCACCAGATGTGCAGGTAGCAAAGTATCAAGATCGTTGGCTACCATAAGATCTGCTTTCGCGAAAAGCAAATAGAAAAAAAGTTTCAGGTTAAACTCGGCATAAAAAAGAAAGCCTTTGTGAAAAAGCAGCGGGATTCGTTTTATGTCAGCCCATTCGGGAGAGAATGGAAGGCTATCCTTACGTTTTACGCCCACAATAAGCGGATCAAAACCCATTGACTTAAGGGTCTGTGCCATCTTGTTTACCCGCTGATCGGTAAACACGTCATTGGTTACAGTGAAGATTACACGTTTCATTCCACACTGGGGGCTTTTTCTTCACCTTTGGCATAACGGGCAATTTTTATGTTGAAGTAGGCAAAGGTGATGGTCATAAACGGGCTGATAATATTGAAAAAGGCATAAGGCAGGAAGGTGAGGGTGGGCACGCCCAACACTATGGCCTGTGTAGCTCCGCAGGTGTTCCACGGCACCAGCACCGAGGTCACCGTGCCGCTGTCTTCGAGGGTGCGGCTCAGCACCTGTGGTTTGAGTCCGCGCTCGCGGTAGGTCTCGGCAAACATGCGCCCGGGCACCACTATGCTCAGGTACTGGTCGCTGGCCGTAATATTAAAAAAGACGCAGGTGCCGGCTGTGGCTGCCACCAGCGATCCTGTGTTGTGCGCAAGCTTAATGACTGACTCGGTGATGCGTTGCAGCAGGCCGCTGCTTTCCATAATGCCGCCAAAGATCATGGCGCACATGATCAGCCAAACGGTATTGAGCATGCCGCTCATTCCGCCTGTTTCGAGCAGGCTATTCACCATGGCATGGTCAGTCGTCACGCTTATGTCGGTATACATGGCTTTCATTACGGCCACATAGGCTGCCATTGGGAAATTCCCGTAAATTTCGCTTACTTGTTCGATAATATGGGGCTGAAAAATCAGGGCAAACAATGCACCGGCCAGGGTTCCGATAAGAAGGGCTGGCAAGGCTGGCACTTTTCTTACAATCAAGGTAATCACAAGGGCAGGTACCAAAAAGAGCCATGGGGATACAAAAAAGGTATTGTCAATGGCATTGAGCACCGGGGCAATATCGTCTATCTGACCGCCTTGCGACCGGCTTAGACCTATTATGGTGAAAATAATGAGGGTAATGCCGATGGAGGGACCGGTGGTCCAGGCCATATAGCGAATGTGGGTAAACAGATCGGTGCCGGCCATGGCTGGGGCCAGATTGGTGGTATCAGAAAGCGGTGACATCTTATCCCCAAAGTAAGCACCCGAGATAATGGCTCCGCCAATCAGTCCGTCGGGCAAACCCAATGCCCTGCCAATTCCAAGCAAGGCCACCCCAATGGTGGCAACTGTACTCCAACTACTGCCAGTAGCCAGCGACACGATGGCACAGACTATACAGGCTGCCACCAGAAATATGGTGGGATTCAGAATTTTCAAACCATAATAAATCATCGAAGGTACAATGCCACTAAGCAACCAGGTACCTGCCAGTGCGCCAATCAGCAGTAAAATTAGTATCGACGACATGGCCGAACCAATGCTTTTTACAATGCCTTTGAGCAGGTGGTCCCACTTAAAGCCCAGGCGCATGGCCACCACGGCCGCCACCGAAGCTGATAGGATCAGCACGATCTGGTTGGAGCCCGATAGCGAGTCATCGCCAAAAATGAAAACATTTATGGAGATCAGTGCTGTAAGGAAAATGACCGGTATGAGCGCCTCGATAAGTTTAGGCCGACGTTTTGCCTTTACCATAGGGATAGTTTTTGGTTTTGCAGGCTGCTTGCAAAGAGGCGTAAAGTAACGGGATTTTTTTTAAATGGACAAATTAATGTAACGCTTTAGCCCCTTCAAATACCCCGGTGCTTTACCCCCTTGCGAAAATAGTTTTCAAGGGCCGCTTCGTTGGCAAAAGGCCGCTGCAATTCATTTTCAATAAGCACTTGGTAATCCAAAATCGTCCTGGTTTTTTTTATCCTGGAAAACACTTCCGTACCATTTTCTAAAACGCCTGATAAATAATACCAAACGGCTTTCATAGAGCCCAGCAGGCGTGCCTGGTTAACAGCTACCCGGCGGCCGCCCTCCAGCAACTCCTGGTGAAATGCGTATAGTTTTCGCCGCTTTTCGGCTTCCGAAATGAAAACTCCCCTGATCTCCATGGCCAGGAAAGGATTGATGAGAGCGCCGCGACCCAGCATCCAGGTATTTACCTGCGGAAAAAGATCCTGCATCTCGCGCAAACGCGCCAAATGATATATATCGCCGTTGTAGGCTACCGGGTTTTTTGAAACCGAAAGACAATCCTTAAAACCTTCGAGGTTTACCTCTCCGCTGTAAATCTGGGTGCCAATGCGTGCATGTATAATCAGCAAGTGAATGGGGTATTGGTTTAAAACTTCCAGCACCTTTAAAATTTCACCTTGTTTATAATAGCCAAGGCGGGTTTTTATGGAAAGCTTAATGGGAAACTCCTTGAATACATCATTCAGAATTCTATCAAGCTCTTCGGGGTAGGGTAGCATGCCACAGCCCCGTTTTTTATTTGCAATGCGCGAAAAGGGACAACCCAGGTTCCAGTTGATGTGATCGTATCCGTGTTGCTGAAAGGTTTTCCCGAAAAGGATAATTTCGCGGGCTTCCGTGCTGATAAACTGCGGCACGGTTGGGGCAAGGTTTTCTTCAAGAGGAACGACATCATCGAGCTTGGAGGGGTTAATGCGCTCCTGGCCCACACCCGAAATAAAGGGTGCATACATGGCATCGTATCCGCCAAAATGGCGGGCAAGGGCATTGCGGTAGCGCCTGTCGGTAAGGCCCTTGAAGGGCGCAAAGAGTAATTCGTGGTGCTGCATCTGCATTTAAAAATTGTCTGGCAAAGATAACATTGAATTGAAGACCGATCAGGTCTTCCGGCAGGGAATAAAATCAATGGTCCTTTCAGGGTTTTTATTTACATTTATTTCCTGATTTTGAAAACATCTATAAATGGAAAGCAATCATAGGATTGAAAAAGATTTTCTGGGACAGGTCGATTTGCCGGCCGATGCCCTTTACGGGATAAATGCCTTTCGGGCAGCGCTGAACTTTCCTGACCACACGCCCTTTCTCAAGGAATGGTACCAGGCCATGGGGCTTGTTAAGCTTGCCTGCTATCGTACAGTTATATCTTTCAAGAATGCTGCTGCAGGAAAATACCCCGAGGCTAAAATGCCTGAGGCGCTGGAGATTGACTGGGAACCCCTTTGCGAGTCGGCAGCAGAAGTATCGGCCGGGAAGTATTTCGAGTACTTCATAGTGCCAGCCATACAAGGCGGGGCAGGTACATCGATCAACATGAACCTGAACGAGATCATTGCCAACGCCAGCTTGCAAAAAATTGGTCAAGCCCCCGGAGCTTACGAAGTAATTGATCCATTTGAGCATGCCAATATTTTTCAGAGCACCAACGATGTGGTGCCAACCGCCCTGAAGCTGGCTGTAATGCAGTTGCTTTCAAAACTGGAAGAAGGGATCAATCTTTTACGCAGCGGCATTGAAACGCATGAAACGAAGCATCGCAGCGATTTGAGAATTGCATACACCCAGATGCAGGAGGCCGTACCTTCTTCGTTCGGCATGCTTTTCAGTGCCTGGAACGATGCGCTTTCGCGCGACTGGTGGCGGGTGTCGAAATGCTTCGAACGCATCAAGGTGGTGAACCTCGGAGGGGGCGCCGCTGGCACAGGCATTGCCATACCCAGATTTTTCGTTATGGAAGTGGTGTCCCAACTTCAGAAACTGACCAACCTGCCCATCACCCGCAGCGAGAACCTGAGCGACACCACCCAAAACCTGGATGCCCTTGTGGAGGTGCATGCCATACTTAAAGCCCATGCCGTGAACCTGGAGAAGATCGCTTCAGATATCCGCATGCTATCTTCTGATTTGAGTGGCCAGAAAGAACTTCACATTCCGCAGCGTCAAACCGGCAGCAGTATTATGCCCGGCAAGGTAAACCCGGTAATTGCCGAGTTTGTGATCAGCACCGCCCATAAGGTTTACAGCAACGATATGCTGATTTCCGGACTCTGCGCCCAGGGAAGCCTCGACCTGAACCCCTATTTGCCAACCATTGGGCATGCCATCCTGGAGAGCCTGAAATTGCTTATTGCTGCCGGCGAAACCTTCAGAAAGAACCTGCTGGAAGGCATGCAGGTTGAATCGGGTCAGGCTTTTAAAAAGCTTATGCACAGCCCTTCTATTACCACGGCCCTGGTCCCTTATATCGGATATCACAAAGCCGGCGAAATGGCTGAACTGATGAAGAAAAAGGGGCTTTCAATTACCGAAGCCAATCAGGAGTTGAAGATGGTCGAGCAGAAGAAACTGGAAGAAATCCTGAAGCCCGAGAACTTGCTGAAACTGGGGTATTCGCTTAACGATCTGTAAGGCTTAAATTTTTTTAAGGGTTAAACCAATTAGTCTGTAAATGGTCTAACCTAATATTTTTTTGTAAGATTACCACGAAATTTGAATTACTCCTTTCAATTATACCCTAAAAACCGACCCATGAAGTATCTGTTAACCAGTATTTTGTCAGTCATTTTTTTCTTGTCATCTTTTAGTTCCTTTTCAGGGAAACCCTTGTCCTACTACCTCCCGGAACAAGCCTACAATGAGAAATACCCCACGCCCGAATCATTTTTTGGCTTTCAGATAGGGGAGTGGCACTTGCATCACGGGCCACTTCTTCAGTATATGGAGCTTCTGGCCGGGCTTTCTGACCGGGCCATAATTTATGAGTATGCCCGCTCCCACGAGCAGCGGCCGCTGGTACACATGATCATTACCTCGCCCGAAAACCACAGAAACCTGGAGCAGATACGTCAGCAGCATCTTTTGCTTGCCGACCCGGCGCAATCAAATGGACTGGATGTCAGCAATATGCCCGTGGTGGTACGACTGGGCTACGGGGTGCATGGCAACGAGCCCAGCGCCCACAACGCGGCTCCCCTGGTGGCTTACCATCTGCTGGCATCGAACAGCCCGGAGGTACTTCAGATGCTCGACAATATGATCATCATTATTGATCCTTCGCTAAACCCCGATGGCCAGGACCGCTTTGCCAGCTGGGTGAACCGCCACCGCAGCCGCATACTGAATCCCGATCCGGCCGGTCGTGAGTTCTCAGATGTTTGGCCTGGCTCGCGCACCAACCATTACTGGTTCGACCTGAACCGCGACTGGCTGCCAGTGCAGCAACCCGAAAGCCAGGGGCGCATAAAGGAATACCACCGCTGGCTGCCCAATGTAAATACCGATCATCACGAGTTCGGGGCCAATTCCACTTTCTATTTTCAGCCCGGGGTGCCTACAAGGGGCAACCCACTAACCCCAAGGCGAACTGATGAGCTGACCATGGAAATTGCACGCTACCACGCCAAAGCCTTCGACGGAATCGGGCAGCTGTATTATACCGAAGAAGACTTTGATGACTACTACTATGGCAAGGGTTCATCCTATCCCGATGTGCATGGAAGCATTGGTATCCTTTTCGAGCAGGCGGGCACCAAAGGCCACCGCGTGGAAACCGTTCACGGTGTGGTCGATTTCTCTGAAACGGTCCGCAACCAGGTGCTGGTATCCTTTTCTTCGCTGGAGGCCGCATATGATATGCGCCTGACCCTGCTCGACCACCTGCGCTGGTTTTACCGATCAGGAGTGGAAGAAGCCCGCAAACTGCCTGTGCAGGCCTGGGTCTTTGGCGATACCTACGATCAGGGCCGCAACCACCACTTTCTCGAAATACTTCACACCCACAATATTCAAATTTATAACCTGAAAGAAAGTCTGAAACTGGGCGAGCAGGTGTTTAAGCCAGGTTCTTCATGGCTGGTGCCGCTCGATCAGCCCCAGTCGCGCCTGCTGCGAAGCCTCTTCGAAACGATTAAGGAATTTGAAGACAGCCTTTTTTACGATGTGTCGACCTGGACGCTTCCGCTGGCATTTAATCTCCCTTTCGGGGAAATAACCTCAGCCAGGCAGTTGTCGGCCGCCATGGGCGGCCTGCTTACAGAGTTGCCTGAACCTGCCGGATCGGTAGAAGGTGGAAACAGCAGCTATGCCTATGTTTTTTCCTGGGACGACTATTACGCGCCCAAAGCTTTATATTTTCTGCAGCAACATGGCCTCAGAACACGGGTAGCCACGCAACCCTTTTCCATGAAAATGGGAAATGAAGAAAGGGAATTTGGCTATGGAAGTATCCTGGTTCCTGTGCAAATGCAGGATGCAGATACTGCCAGGGTATTTGAACTGATGCAGCAGGCAACAAAACTCGCGGGCATCAAAGCCTTTGCTATTGAAACAAGTCTTTCGTCCCAGGGGACCAACCTGGGTAGCAGCGCCTTAATGACCCTGAGAAAACCTGAAATACTTATGCTGGTAGGGCAAGGCACCAATAGCCGTGAAGCCGGCGAGATATGGCATTTGCTCGATCAGCGCTTCGACATGCCGGTGAGCATGGTGGAGGTGGGTCGTTTCAACAACCTCGATCTGTCGCGTTACAATACTATTGTATTGGTGTCGGGTTCTTACGGCGACATCAGCCAGGGGGGGCGTGAGTCGCTCGATCGCTGGTTGCGCAATGGCGGCACCCTGGTTGCTTTGGGAAATGCCAACAACTGGTTGGAGCGCAGTGGTCTGGCAAAAATTGAGTTTGCGAAGGTGCCCGAAATTACCGACCCTGTCATGCTGCCTTATGCCGACCGCAGCCGCCATCTGGGCGCCCGCCGAAATCCTGGCAGCATTTTTAGTGCTAAGCTCGACATTACCCATCCTATTGGATTTGGCATGCGCAACGAAACCATTCCGGTGTTCATCTCAGGAAATACTTTCGCAAAGCCCGACAGCAGCGCTTTTGCCAATCCGCTAATATATCCCGAAAATAACCTGATGAGCGGTTATATTTTTGAACCCTTCCGGCCCATGATCGAAAACTCCGCTGGCATCCTGATCAATAGCAGGGGGCGCGGAACCATCATTTCTTTCCTGGACAATCCCAACACCCGGGGCTTCTGGTTTGGCACCAACCGCCTCTTTATGAATGCCCTGTTCTTTGGGCCGATTATAAGAAGATAATCAGCTATCAGCTGAAATACGTTTAATTCTGAGCCCTAATAATATATAGGTCTGACCCTGAATCCATTTATGCGATTGTATTCCAGGGCAGGAGCAGGAAATTTTAAAACATTAAACAGGTATAGGAAACCTCTTAAATAGGGGTTTTTTATATTCATCTGTGCAACATCCACATCCAAAGAAAGGAAATACTGGCGGTATCGCTCAACATGAGGATATTCCGGAAGGTTGAACTCCCGGTCGGTCATTCCTCCGGCACTTTGGCCAATAGATATGCACAACCAGGCCGGGAAGGCTTCAATTCCTGTTAGCCTGTTTATGGAGCCCGAGACCCAGTATGTATGCCCGTTATAATCAAGAAAAAAACTTTTTATTGGGGTTTCGCCCAATTCAACCGGATTATAATGGCTGTAACCGGAAGGGGAATATGAAAATTTTAATCGGATGAACTGCTCATCCCAAATTGCTTCCTGGGTCACAAACATTGCCGCTCCGGCAGCATTTGCCGCAATGTCGCCCCACGAAAATCCGTAACCTTCGTAAAATCCATCCCAAATATCAACAGGTGCCTGAAGGAAAAACCCCATACTACCACCAAACCATAATGCGGTTTTTTTTGGATAACCTGCCCATCTCAAAGCATGGTAGGCGGTAGAACTTTCATGGAAACCAGAAAAGGCATGCCCGCGCTTGTCCATTTGCAGCCAGTGCCCGTTATCATTGTAAAAGTGGAAAGGAGCCCTGGTTTTGCCACGGTACCAGATATATTCCATGAAGAGTATCATTCCGGTATAAGTGGTTGCCATTCCCCCAACTGAAATAAGAGCCCGGTTTCTCATCACGCTGTCAGGGTATTCATAACCATAGGGGTTTTCAGGAATGGCTCTATGGTTAAATTGAGGAAATACTGCAAAAGCGTAAAGGAAAAAAGCAGTAAAAAAAGATGTAGTAACAAGCTGAAAATTATTCCTCCGTGACCCTAGTAAGAATTCAACTATTTTCATAGAATGAATTTTTAAGGTTTGAAAATTAATTATAGTGTTTGAACAGCTCCCAAATTAGGGTTTTTCCTCCTTTCCGTCTGCATATTTTGCGAAGCGGCCGGCGTTGCGGCCGTGCACATTGTCGTAACGCGGCCATGGCCAGCCACCAAACTGGGTGCGCCTGAAATCGCTGAATGCCTTGTGTATCTCCTCCTGGGTATTCATGACAAAAGGCCCGTACTGCGCCACTGGCTCTGCAATGGGCTTGGCCTGCAATAGTAGCATTCGGCATTCCAGTTTTCCGGCGCCAATGATAATATCCATATCGCCGAGCAGTTCTGCTGACTGGTAGTTGCTTACCTCAATGCCGGCAATATCAATTTGGTCGCCCAGGTAAAAGTACAGGGTACGTTCCACCTCGGGTTCTGCAGCAGGCAAGGTCCATTTGGCACCGGGCTCCATTTTGATGAGCCAAATGGCCACCTCGTTTTCGGACCTGGCAGCGTATGAATCGGGGGCAGGGGAAGGTGCTGTATATTGATCCAGCTTCCCGGCAATCAAAGTCACCTCAGTGGCTTTCCCTTGGTTGTCTTTCTGGATTACTTTTGGGATATCTTCATTCCATAGCATTTTGAAATGTGGTGGAACAAATTTGTTTTTTGCCGGAAGATTAATCCATATCTGGAACAGCTCCAATGGATTGCCCATTTCTTTGTTTAGCAACGGAAACATTTCGCTGTGCTGCAGGCCACTTCCGGCGGTCATCCATTGCACATCGCCGAAGCCATAGCGGCCGGCAGCACCGTGCGAGTCGCTGTGATCAACAAAACCTTCAAGTACCACGGTTACTGTTTCAAAGCCCCGGTGGGGGTGCGCCGGGAAGCCCGGAATGGTTTCGCCATGATACATGCGCCAGCCATCCTTTATGGTGAAGTCCTGACCCAGGTTGCGGCCAGCAAGTGAGGCAGCAGGCCCGAATTGATCGTTGGCCCGCGGATAATCATCCTTGTGGTGTACGCAGAACAAAAAAGGGTCGCGGGTTTCCCACATAAAGCCCAGCGGCTTGATGTTGATGATGGCTTTGTTATACATGGCGGTGAATTTTTGTGATGGTTTCTTTGGGTAAATGTAAGAAAAGCAAACATTCACGCCAAAATTTCAATACAATAAACCTTTGATATGGGAATCCTTTTGATAATAATTAAGCTGTTTTAATATTAATTTTGTCGGAACCTCTGAAATAATGTCTATTATTTTAAAAATTAAAACTATTAGTCCTTGCTTTTTCCGTATCTTCTTATTAATTTTCGCGACCCTTAAGGTGCATTTAGGCGAAAAAAAGATGCTTTTCATGTTAAGCAACTTTCGGAAATATTAACAGGAGGATAAAATGCGTATTTCGGGGCCCTTGAATTCCACATTCTAACCAAATCCGGACGACATGAAAAAGCCCTTTACCCTTCTCACCGGAATCCTGCTTTTTTCTTTGAATTTTCCAGCCTTTGCAAGCCAAAATGCTGCATTGGAATCTGGCTTTTTAGCGGGTGATTATTCCAAATTTATTTATCACGAAAATTTCGACAGCCCGGTTTTTCCGCCACCGGGCTATGCTTCCAATATTATTTCCGGAGTGGGCAATTGGGTTTGGAAAACCCAGGGAACATTTCCCACGGCCTTTCCTCAGGATGGCCAGGGTTTGATCAGTTATGAGTCGTTTTTGTGGGATGCAGGCAGTTCGGCCGTGCTGATCACTCCACAAATCAACGTTCCTGCTGCAAATTACCGCATCCGTTTTTCAATGTACCGCGATGCTTCAAACCCCGCTGCACTCGACAGGCTTGTAGTACTCGCTAACGACCGGAATACCAACCTGGGCAATGCCACTACTCTTGGGATGGTGCACCGACATATTGACGCAACGCCTGCCGTTGCTGAGGAGGGTTGGTATTATTTCGATTTTCCTGTTGGAATGAGCGGGAATGTATATTTCTTTTTTCAAGCTTTCAGCCAGAACGGTGCCAATATTCATCTGGATGCATTCTTTTTAGAACTCGTCCCAGCGGGTGTGCCTTCACTGGGTGTGATTCCTCCGGCTATCGATTTTGGTCCGGTTCCCGTTGGTTATGTGCCTGACAACGAGCAGATAAAGCTTTGGAATATAGGTGATGGAACCCTGACAATTAACCAGGAGGACATTACTATTACAGGTACTGACGCCAGTGCATTTTCCATTTTGGGAGCTGTTTTCCCAATCCAGTTGCAAAAATATCAGTCTTTTACGCTGCAAATGGGCTTTTCTCCGACCTCAGCCGGTGTTAAAAATGCCAGCCTGAGCATTAACCACAATGGCACCAATTCTCCTTACTCTGTGCCAATTACAGCCGATTGCTACAATCCGCTGAATTATTTCTTTGAAAATTTTGATGGAGTAGGAGCACCCTTTCTACCGCCCATTTGGAATAAAATTGTGCAGTCGACCAGTGCGAATGCCTTTGTTGGCACTTTTACGGACGCAACGCCTGCTTCTCCGCCCAATCACGTAAGGATGTTCAACTCGAACGATAATGACGCACAGTTACTGTTGGTTACACCGGCCGTTTCGG
The DNA here is from genome assembly GCA_019429365.1 of Bacteroidales bacterium. Classification (GTDB taxonomy): domain Bacteria; phylum Bacteroidota; class Bacteroidia; order Bacteroidales; family UBA7960; genus UBA7960. The sequence goes on from JAHYJD010000019.1 coordinate 30,456, forward strand.
GCTTTGACGACAACTGGCTGGGCTTTAAGGCCAAAACCTTCTCCTCTAATCAGTTGCTGAAAATCGGCACCCTGGCCGACCCCCGAAACCCTGAAACTTTTGAAGAAATTGAAAGGGTCATTGTGCCTGCAGGCACTTATACACAGTTTTATATTCCCTTTACTGACTATGACGGATCAAACCAGTTTTTGGCTTTGTTGCATGGCCTGGGAGGTACCAACCGTTCCATTTATATTGACGATGTGGTTTGGGAAGCCATGCCGCTCGACCCGGTTTTTTCTGTATCACCCACCAGCCATGATTTCGGGCCGGTATTAATTGGGGCTACTTCGGCTGCTCAAAGCTTTACCATCAGAAATGTGGGTGGAGGAAAACTTATTATTAACCCAAGTGATATAACACTAACGGGTCCCGATGCTGGCGATTTTGTACTTAATAATCTTTCCACTTCAGTGGAATTGACTTATAACCAGACGGCCACTTTCAGTGTTTTCTTTTCTCCCGCTTCGCAGGGTACCAAGCAGGCAAGTATTTTTATAAATGATAATATCTTAGATATACCTCACGAAATAGCCCTCAGCGGATTTGCTTTCAGCAACGTGGTTGAAAGCTTTCCCTGGACTGAGACTTTTGAGGATAACTCCAGCACCCGGCCGGCATGGACCCAGATCCGTGAAGTAGGTTCAGCTTTCTGGACTTTCGCCGCCGGTTCAATTCACAATGTCAGCACTGCTGGTAATATTACTACTGCATACGATGGTGAATTAAATGCGCGTTTTGTGTCCCTTAATGCCACCAACTCCCCCATTACCAAACTTATTACTCCATTTTTAGATTTGGCAGGAACACCCGATCCCGGCATAATATTTTATTTGGGTCAGCAATCATATTTAGAACTTCAGAATGAAACCAAAGTATATTATCGTATCAGCGAATCCGACCCTTGGGTTCAACTGGCTCATTATACCGAAAACATTTCTGAGTGGACAAGAAAATACCTTGCATTGCCCAATTCCAGCAGCACTTACCAGGTGGCTTTCGAGGGCATAAACAACCGAGGCCGTGCCAATGTGCTCGACGAGGTTTCTGTTTGCCCTGAACTTTTACCGGTAAGTGTTAGCATTACAGCCGATCTGAACGAGGTTTGTGCGGGCTCGGTAGTTCATTTTAACGCCATTCCTGTAAATGGAGGAGTGGCTCCGGAATATCAGTGGAAAGTGAACGGAAATAACATGGGTACAAATAATTCCGTGTTTTCATACACTCCTGCCAATGGAGATCAGGTGTCGGTAGTCCTAACTTCCAGCGAAGTTTGTACCATTAACCATGAGGCAGCAAGCAATGTGATAGAAATGCAGGTCTATCCTGTTTTACCGGTGAGTGTCAGCATTACAGCCGACCAGACCGAGATTTGCGAAGGCGAAACAGTGACTTTTTCTGCATTTCCTGATAATGGCGGAGACAACCCATTTTACCAATGGAAGGTTAACGGAGAGGAAGTAGGCCCAAACAGCCCTGTTTTCTCTTATTTGCCTTCCAATGACGATCAGGTAGCAGTGGTTCTTTCTTCGAGCGAGATTTGTACTTCTGGCAATCCTGCCACCAGCAACCTGATTACCCTTACCGTGGCCCCACTCATGCCGGTCAGCGTTACCATAGAAGCCAGCCAGACGGAGGTTTGCCAGGGAAGTCTGGTTACTTTCACAGCCACACCTTTCAATGGAGGAACAGCACCCCATTATCAGTGGAAAGTGAATGGGAACAATGCCGGGTTAAATAGCCCATCTTTCAGCTATGTTCCAAACCATGGCGATGAGGTTTGGGTAATTCTAACCTCCAGCTCGGCTTGTGCAACAGGTAACCCCGCAACCAGCAATACTTTTACCCTCACAGTATATCCCTTATTGCCGGTTAGTGTAAGTATCGAGGCCGATCAAACCGAAGTTTGCCAGGGAACCGTAGTAAACTTTTTGGCCACTCCGGTAAATGGGGGCGATAATCCTCATTATCAATGGCAGGTAAACGGGTTGAGTTATGGCAGCAACAGCCCGGCTTTAAGTTATGCTCCGGCGCATGGCGATCAGGTTACGGTAGTAATGACATCCAATGCCATATGTCCATCGGGAAATCCTGCCACGAGCAACCCCATATACATGGTTGTAAATCCACTGCTTCCGGTTAGCGTAAGCATATCGGCCAGCGAAAACAATGTCTGTGCGGGCACCCCGGTCACTTTCACGGCCAGCCCGGTTAACGGAGGCCTCAGTCCCACCTACCAGTGGAAAGTGAACGGCAGCAATATGGGCAGCAATTTGGCGCAGTACACTTATGCCCCGGTCAATGGCGACCAGGTATCGGTGGTTTTGACTTCGGGCGAGGCCTGTGCTACCGGCAGCCCTGCCACCAGCAACATAATCACCTTGGCGGTGAACCCGCTGCTGCCAGTGAGTGTGAGCATATTGGCCAGCGAAAATAATGTCTGTGCGGGCACCCCGGTTACCTTCACGGCCACGGCTGTGAATGGCGGCAGCAGCCCTGTTTACCAGTGGAAAGTGAATGGAAGCAACGTGGGCAGCAACGCACCGCAGTACACCTATGCCCCGGCAGATGGCGACCAGGTATCGGTGGTTTTGACCTCGAGCGAAATATGTGCTGCCGGCAGTCCGGCCATCAGTAGCGTGATCACTATGGCGGTGAACCCACTGCTGCCAGTGAGTGTGAGCATAGTGGCCAGCGAAAATAATGTCTGTGCGGGCACCCCGGTTACCTTCACGGCCACGGCTGTGAATGGCGGCAGCAGCCCTGTTTACCAGTGGAAAGTGAATGGCAGCAACGTGGGCAGCAGTACCCCGCAGTATACCTATACCCCCTTACATGGCGACCAGGTATCGGTGGTTTTGACCTCGAGTGAGGTCTGCGCTAACGGCAGCCCTGCCACCAGTAACGTAATCAACATGACTGTAAATCCATTGCTCCCGGTCAGCGTGAGCATTACTGCCGACGAAACCGAAGTTTGCCAGGGAACTTTTGTTACTATCACGGCAAACCCGGTAAACGGAGGCAGCAATCCTTTTTATCAATGGAAAGTGAATGGTGTAAATGCAGGAACCAACAATAGAACTTTCATTTATGCTCCTGCAAACGGAGACGAAGTTTCTGTGGTGTTGACCTCTAATGCGGTTTGTCCGGAGGGTAGCCCGGCTACCAGTAATATTGTTTCAATGGTGGTGAATCCTTTGCTGCCCGTTAGTGTCAGTATTCAGGCCGATCAGACGCAGGTTTGCGATGGTACTCCTGTTACCTTCACAGCTTTGGCTACGAATGGCGGAACCAATCCATCTTATCAGTGGAAAGTCAACGGAGCAAATGCTGGTCCGGATAGCCCGGTGTTTATGTTCACTCCCCTGCACAACGACCAGGTATCGGTAGTGCTCACATCCAGTGAAATTTGTGCAACCGGAAGCCCAAACACCAGCAATTTTGTGACCCTTACTGTGAATCCGAATTTGCCGGTTAGTGTAAGCATAACGGCTAGCGAGAGCAACATCTGTGCAGGTACCCCGGTTACCTTCACTGCCACACCTGTGAACGGCGGCCTCAGCCCCAGCTACCAGTGGAAAGTAAACGGCAGCAATATGGGCAGCAATAGCCCGAACTTCACCTACACCCCGGCAAATGGCGACCTGGTATCGGTGGTTCTGACCTCGAGCGAGGCCTGCGCTACCGGCAGTCCGGCCACCAGCAACATAATTACCATGGCGGTGAACCCCCTCTTGCCGGTAAGCGTAAGCATATCGGCCAGCGAAAACAACGTCTGTGCTGGCACCCCGGTTACCTTCACGGCCACGGCTGTGAACGGAGGCCTCAGCCCTGCTTACCAGTGGAAGGTGAATGGCAGCAACGTGGGCAGCAGTGCTTCCCAGTATACCTATACTCCCTTTAACGGCGACCAGGTGCAGGTGGTGCTGACATCCAGCGAGACCTGTGTAACGGGTAATCCGGCCAACAGCAACCTTATTGCCATGAACGTTTATGCCAACCCGGTGGTGAGCTGGAACTGGACCCCGGCACCTGTTTATCCGTGGGCTGACCCAATCGCCCTGAGCGGAGGCTTGCCGGCAGGAGGTCAATACAGTGGCACGGGAGTATCAGGAAATATTTTTTATCCCTTAGTGGCCGGACCCGGCATTCATATCCTGACCTATACCTACGTGAACATCAATGAATGTTCAGGTACGGCCACAGCCAGCATAGAAGTACTTGAAGCCCCCGATTGCAATGCCCCCACCAATTTGATGGCCGGCAATATCACCCTGAACTCCGCCCAGCTGTCGTGGACTCCCGGTAACGTGGAACAGGAATGGCAACTGGAGTGGGGCTTTTCGGGTTTTGCCCATGGCAGCGGCACGCTGGTATCGGGCTTAACCACCCCGCAATACAGTTTAAGCAATCTGGCGGAAGCCACCACCTATGCATTCTATGTGAGGGCCGTATGCGGCGGCGGAGTAACCAGTGGCTGGGCTGGTCCATACAGCTTCTCCACCTTGTTCAGCCTGGTTTGCCCGGAGAATATGACCGTTTGCGAGCTGGATATCCCCTTTGCACTCAGCGGAGGTATCCCGGCTGGCGGCACTTACACAGGTCCCGGTGTTATAGATGGAATATTCGATCCGGCCCTTGCAGGTTCGGGTGACCACACCATAACCTACACCTACCAGGGCGAAAGCTGCCCGTTTACCATAACGGTTGAGCAAGCATTGCCGGTTAGTGTAAGCATAACGGCTAGCGAGAACAACATCTGTGCAGGTACCCCGGTTACCTTCACTGCCACACCTGTGAACGGCGGCCTCAGCCCGAGCTACCAGTGGAAAGTAAACGGCAGCAATATGGGCAGCAATAGCCCGAACTTCACCTACACCCCGGCAAATGGCGACCTGGTATCGGTGGTTCTGACCTCGAGCGAGGCCTGCGCTACCGGCAGTCCGGCCAACAGCAACATAATTACCATGGCGGTGAACCCCCTCTTGCCGGTAAGCGTAAGCATATCGGCCAGCGAAAACAACGTCTGTGCAGGCACCCCGGTTACCTTCACGGCCACGGCTGTGAACGGAGGCCTCAGCCCCGCTTACCAGTGGAAGGTGAATGGCAGCAACGGGGGCAGCAATAGCCCGAACTTTACCTATTCTCCGGTTCATGGTGACCAGGTAATGGTGGTTCTGACCTCTTCCGATGCCTGTGCAACGGGTAATCCTGCCAACAGCAATATCATTGTAATGACTGTGTATGCCAACCCGGTGGTGACCTGGAATTGGGCACCTGATCCGGTTTATCCTTTTGAGGATCCGATTTTGCTCAGCGGTGGTCTTCCTGCGGGAGGCCAATACAGTGGGCCCGGGGTTACTGGCAATGTGTTTTACCCGCTTGTGGCCGGTCCGGGCGTTCATGTGCTTACTTACACTTACGTAAATGCTTTCGGTTGTGCCGGAAGTGCGACGGCTGTAATGGAAGTTCTTCAAACCCCGGATTGCCTGGCTCCAACCGATCTTGCTGCAACGGAAATTTCGACCAATTCAGCCTTGCTTACCTGGATCGCTGGAAATACCGAACAGGAGTGGCAACTGGAGTGGGGACCGGCAGGGTTTGCCCACGGCAATGGTACACTTGTTTCTGGTTTAACCGGCCCGCAATACAGTTTAAGTGGCCTCGAAGAAGCTACTTCTTACCAGTTCTTTGTCCGGGCAGTTTGCGAAGGTGGAATCACTAGCGGCTGGGCAGGCCCTCTGGTATTTACCACACAGCAAACACAGATAGAGATCGTTTGCCCTGACGACATGACCGTTTGCGAAAATGACTTGCCTTTTGCTCTCAGCGCCGGAAGTCCTGCTGGTGGGGTGTTCTCTGGCAACGGGGTCTCAGGCAATATATTCGATCCTTTGCTGGCGGGGCCTGGGTCGCATAGTATAACCTATACTTTCATGGAGGAGAGCTGTCAGTTTATTATCATGGTTCAGCCGGCCCTGACTGCGAGTGTAAGCATTGTTCCAGATTTGGCAGAAGTGTGTCAGGGCACCGAAGTGAGCTTTGCAGCCACTCCGGTAAATGGCGGGATCAATCCGGCCTTCCAGTGGATGGTGAATAATGTTCCTGTTGGCACTGATAGCCAGGGATTAAGCTATATTCCTTCCCATCTCGACCAGGTTTGGGTTGTTATGACTTCGGATGCCGACTGTGTGGCAGAAAATCCGGTCATAAGCAATGTGGTTGCACTGACAGTAAATGAGCCTCCGATGGTGAGCTGGGATTGGAATCCAGATCCTGTTCCTGTTGGCGGTGATCCCATTGTACTTACCGGAGGTTTGCCTGTTGGTGGTGCCTATAGTGGCCCTGGGGTTGCAAGCAATATTTTTAATCCTTCAGTGGCCGGTCCGGGTGTTCATATTCTCACCTACACTTTCGTGGATGAAAATGGTTGTTCAGGTTCTGCAACTGTTTCAATAGTAGTACTTGAGTCGCCTGATTGCGGGCCGCCAACCAATTTAATAGCCATTGAGGTTACGGCCAGTTCGGCCCAACTTTCCTGGACTGCCACCGCCAATCATGAAGAATGGCAGCTTGAATGGGGAATAACTGGCTTTGCACCCGGAAGCGGAACCCTGGTTTTAGGTTTGCTTACACCCGATTATGAGCTGACTGGCCTTGCAGAAGAAACGGCCTATTCTTTTTATGTAAAAGCCATTTGTGCAGCTGATGTTAGCAGCGAATGGGCAGGACCGGTAGAATTTACCACGCTAAGTTTGCAGCCAGGGGTGATGTGCCCTGATGATCTGGTATTGTGTATTTCGGATCCGGCCTTTGAACTGTCCGGTGCCAGCCCTGAAGGGGGCGAATATTCCGGACCGGGAATGGTGGAAAATCTTTTTGATCCGGAAATTGCTGGTGTAGGTTCTCATATTATTTCTTACACTTTTGAGGGTGAGTCCTGTGAGTTTGAAATTACCGTTCTGCCCCTGCTTGAAGCCAGTGTAAGCATAATTGCAGAGCAAACCTCAGCTTGCCACGGACTGCCAGTTACCTTTACTGCCACTGCGGTAAATGGTGGAGCAGAGCCATTGTATCAGTGGAGGGTAAACGGTGTGAACGCAGGCATTAACAGCCCTGAATTTACCTACATTCCTTCCAACGGCGATGAAGTTTCTGTGGAAATGACTTCCAGCCAAAGCTGCGTTGCACAAAACCCGGTAATTAGCAATACCATTGTCATAAGTCTGCAGCCCAACCTGCCCGTTACTGTCCATATTATTGGAGGTGTAACCCAGGTATGCGAAGGGATTATGGTTTATTTTATTGCTTTCCCGATTAATGGTGGCACTGAGCCTTCTTATCAATGGTTGCTGAATGATGAGCCCTTTGGCCTGAACAGCCCGGTGCTGTCATTTATCCCGGCTAACGGCGACAGGGTTAAAGTGGTAATGACTTCGAGCGCAGACTGCACCTCAGGCAACCCCGCAACCAGCAATGAATTTGTGGTTACCGTGCTACCGAAGCCAGTTGTTTTGTGGGATTGGGAATTTGAAAGTGTTTGTGTGCAAACGCCTTCTATCCCCCTAAGCGGCGTAAGCCCCGAAGGCGGAATCTTCAGCGGCCCCGGAGTTGTGGGTGATCTGTTTATCCCCGCAATGGCTGGCCCAGGCCTGCATACACTCACCTATATTTATTTTGATAATGAAGGGTGTTACAACTTTGCTAAAGCTGAGATTCTGGTGGACATGTGCACCGGATTAGCCGATATTGATCAGCGCTTAGAACTCCTGCTGTATCCCAACCCTGCCCGTTACCAGATTAACATGATTCTTGCAAGGGACTTTACCCAACTGAGCGAAATCTTTGTTTTCGATATGCATGGAAATCTTGTTTTGGTAAAAGAAAATCCTGAACCAAAGGATGTTTATGTGCTCGATATTAGGCATTTACCCAAGGGGGTATATTTTGTAATTGTGAAGGGTGAAATGGGCATCCTGAGAAGTAAATTTGTGATAATGTAGTTTTTTGTTTTGGTCACTTAATACTAAACGAAATGAAAAGATCAATGCTCTTGTTGGCTGCTTTAGGAATGGCTGTTTCCGGTCTGGCCCAGGATGCTGTTTTTTTGCGGCAGGGTTCAGATATTTCTAAAGCCATTACCAATGTTTCTCTAACCACCTCGTCAGAATATGTGGCAGGGCAAACCAACCTGATTCAGTTCAACCTGAATTTTTCCTCGCCGGATTTTGAATATCTGGATGGGTTTGAGATTACTTTTCCGGTAGGTGTTACGCCCCTGGAAGAGGGTTCATCGGCGGTTATCGGCGACATTGAAAGTGAGATTGAGATTAATTTGCCAGTAACTGGTCAGAGCATTTCATGGGGCGTTATTCCCGGAGGCACCCAGTGGGGAGAATTGTTTCCTGGTCCATATACTTTCGATGTGAGTGTGAACGTCGATGCTTCTTTTACCGGCTCCATTCTGGCCAGCTACACATTGCATGGCGACACTTATGGCAGTGAACCGCACCTGGTGTCGGGTACCGTGATTATCCTTGCTGTGGGATCTCCAAGGCTCCCGCATAGCCCCAATCCTCCAAATTTTGCGGTGAATGTTGGCCTCAGCGGCACCCTGAGCTGGAATTTTGGCAGCAGCTCCGATACCTATGACCTGTGGTTTGGCGAATCCGGCAATATGCAACAGGTGGTGCAGGGAGCAACTGCCGGCTCCTCAGGAAGCTACAGCTATGCTGACCTTGCCGGAGCAACGACTTATAAATGGCAGGTATTGGTTCACAACAGCTCTAAAGCCCTTACCACCGGGCCTGTATGGCAGTTTTCCACCATCAGCAGTGCCATCAGCAGTTTCCCATATTTTCAGAATTTTGATGGCCCATGGTCGGGCGACCCTGCAGCGCCCGCCGACTGGGCCGTTATCAATGCCGATGGCGACGCATTTACCTGGACTCAGTCGAATGCTTACATTGATCCTACTCCCTCTGAGCCCTACGCCGCCCATGGCATGGGTAATCAGGACGATTGGCTGATTTCGCCCCCCATTGACCTTTCTGAAACCTTTGCGATAATAAAATGGATGGATATGGTGGAAAGCGAAACGCGCAACAATTCGTATAAAGTGCTGGTTTCGACTACCTCGCCCACAATGGAAGCCTTTACCGATGAACTGGCCGATATTGACTGCAGCAATACTGAATGGGTTGAACACACTTTATCGCTGGGAAACTATAACGGACAAACCATATTTATTGCCTTTTACCAATACTATTCGGCTTCGCCCAACTGGGGTTTTGGTATTGATGATTTTGTGGTGGAGGCCATTACCGAATGCGCCGTACCTAGTGAATTATCTGCTGATAACCTGACCTTTAACAGTGCAGACCTGCACTGGGCAGCTTCCGGGATAGAAGTTGGCTGGAATCTGGAGTGGGGGCAGGGCTCGTTCTCGCCGGGTGCCGGCACCCTGGTTGAAGGCATTGAAAACAACTTTTATGAACTTTCCGGTCTGGCTGCCGAAACGACCTATGCTTTTTATGTGCAGTCAATTTGCGGAGAAGGCTTTACCAGTGACTGGGCAGGTCCGCTGAGTTTTGAAACTGCCGAGTTTCCCATCGAAGTCACTTGTCCGCAGGATATGGAAGTGTGCGAATCAGATGCTGCATTTGCCCTTTCCGGAGCTTCTCCTGAGGGTGGTAACTATTCGGGAACAGGCGTTACCGCAGGCCAATTCAATCCTGCTGTTGCCGGCCCGGGTACTCATCCTATTACATACACCCTGGGAGAACACACCTGTGAGTTTGGAATTACGGTAAACGAAACGCCTGAGGTTACTTGGGTCTGGGACCAAACAAGTGTTTGCATTCAGGTGGCCTCATTGCCTCTTACGGGTGGCTTGCCCGAGGGAGGAGTCTATTCAGGTCCCGGCGTTGATGGTATCCAATTTATCCCTCAGAATGCAGGTGCCGGAACCCATACCCTCACTTACACCTTCACCTCTGCCGAAGGCTGTCCTGAAAGTGCCCAGGTGCAGATTGTAGTGGATGAATGCACCGGAACCCCGGTTGTCAGTTTAATGAACCAGATTAAAGTTTATCCGAACCCAGCCAGCAACAAACTTTTTATCGAGTTTGCCCGGGCCCGGGAAGGCATGCTGCAACTGGTAATCTACGATTTGCTTGGGAATGAAGTTTTGACGTTTGAAGAAACAGATCCTGGCCAAAACATTGCCCTGGATGTGAGCAGTCTGAGGGCAGGGATTTATTTCCTGAGGGTAATTGGCACCCAGGTTAATTTCTCCAGGAAGATTCTGATAAATTAATTTGGTTAATTTTTCTTTTGAACCGGGTAAGGATTTAAGGATTTCCTTGCCCGGTTTTTTTGAACCTGGGAAAAACAGTTTAGGGTGTTGTTTTTTTTACTTCTTCATTATGCTTAGCTTTGAAATAAAAAACGCACCTATGACTTACCATGCCAATCCATCCCGGTACGATAATATGAAATACAACCGCACGGGTCGCAGCGGACTCTTACTTCCGGCCATTTCGCTGGGCTTGTGGCATAACTTCGGCGGGGTTGATGTGTTTGAAAATGGCCGCAAGATCATTCACCGCGCCTTCGATGCCGGCATCACGCATTTCGACTTGGCCAACAACTACGGTCCGCCTCCCGGTAGTGCTGAGGAGAATTTCGGACGTATTTTGGCTGCTGACCTTAGGTCTTATCGCGATGAGCTCATTATTTCAACCAAGGCAGGCTACCTGATGTGGCCCGGCCCTTACGGGGAATGGGGCTCACGTAAGTATCTCCTCAGTAGCCTCGATCAGAGCCTGAAGCGAATGGGGTTGGAGTATGTGGACATATTTTACTCGCATCGCCCTGATCCCGATACCCCACTCGAAGAAACCATGATGGCGCTCGACCAGGCTGTTAGGCAAGGCAAGGCACTCTATGCAGGAATTTCCAGCTATTCGCCTGAGCAAACCGAACAGGCTGCCCAGATACTTAGGGAACTGGGAACACCCTGCCTAATTCACCAGCCAAGCTACTCCATGCTGAATCGTTGGGTGGAGGACGGGTTGCTCGAAACTTTAGAAAAATATGGCATGGGATGCATTGCCTTCTCGCCACTGGCCCAGGGCATGCTTACCGATCGTTATCTTCAGGGCATCCCGGCCGACTCAAGGGCTGGCAAACCCGATGGATTTTTGAAACCCGAGCATATCACTGATGAAAAAATGGCTGTGGTCAGGCAGTTGAACGAACTGGCCCAAAAACGGGGGCAATCCCTCGCCCAAATGGCCATCGCCTGGCTGCTCAAAGATCCACGCGTTACCTCAGTGCTCATAGGCGCCAGCAGCGTGGCACAGCTCAACCAAAACCTCGAAGCGTTGAATAATCTGTATTTCAACGAATGGGAACTTCAACGGATTAACGAAATCCTTAAGGAATTATGATTTTTGATTGATGAATTATGATTTTTTGAATTCCTATTTCCTAAATCATCATTCTGAAATCCGCCACGAGTTAATCTCATCCAGCGGATAAATGGGACGGGGGATGTGCTGGAAATTCAGTCCGAAAGGATCTGTGTTGCTGAAACCAGGCGTCATGACATTCACGGTTTGGCGGTTGTAAAGGATGAAACGGTAGCGGAAGGGGAACAGGTTTTTCACTACCACAATGTCGGCTTTCCAGAGTGAGAGGCCCAGATCCTTAAAGCTTGATGGTTCCCTTGATGCCATTGGCAGTTCAGCTAATATCAAATGGATACCATCGTGCTTAATGATCAGGGTTTTCCCAAAGTTGGTTTCTTCCTTGAAAATGATCTCCCCGCTATATTGAACCGGCTGATTGTAAACCGTGTCTATTTTCCCGCCAAGGGAAAGATGCACGGTTTCTCCGATTTTAAATTGCCAGGCTTGATTTGCTGCCTGTTCGTCGCGCAAAGTAAGGTATGAGGTAAGGTCACTCCCTTTTTCGAGCAGGGCTTTCAATATCCAGGTGCTTTCGCCGGGAGTACCAGTGCCCACTGCATCCGAAACATCGCAAAAAACGGTGGTGCCAAAGCGGCGGGCAAAACGTTTTTTTCGGGCAATTTCTATGGCTTCTTCCGGGGTGTTGCCGGCAGGCTGAGGCACATCTCGCACGGCCCAAGCCATATCTGCAATTTCATCGGCCTTCTGCTGTGCCAGTTCGCGCTTGCCATCGGCAATGGCAATGGTGGTGTAACCCAGTTCGGGATCATCAATCCACAGGTGAACGGGGAAGAATGAAACTGACACCACTTCATCATCGCGTTCCATTTTCTTCATGGTGCGAAAAATCTTCCGGAAGGGAGGAATCAGATCAATGTTCATGCCGCCGCCTTTGAGCAGCCTCATTTTGTTCATTACCATAACTGGTTCAATTTCACCCAGCATGGTGCGGATCAGC
>JAHYJD010000132.1 GCA_019429365.1 Bacteroidales bacterium
TCTGACAGGCTTTGCCTTACGCTGAAACTAAGTCTGCACCTTAAATCAAACTGATGATCGGCCTGGGGCAGGTCGTGATCTTTCAGGATTTTCATCACTTCGTTCATGGAGAGATAATCGAAATCAAGCTGGTATTGCTCAAGGATAATTTTTGTAATAATTTCGGCATTTTCAATGGCAACGGCGGTTGCGCCCTTGTAAGCATCAATCAGTCCGCGAACGCCCAGCTTTATGCCCCCGAAATAGCGCACCACCACCACCAGCAAATTTGTAAGCCCAGCAGAAAGCAGTTGCCCGTGAATGGGCTTGCCGGCCGTGCCCGAGGGTTCGCCATCGTCGTTTGTGCGGAAGTGCTCGCGCGATTGCCCCAGCATCCAGGCGTAGCAATGATGGCGGGCATCATAATATTCTTTTTTAACCGAAGTAAGAATATCGCTGATCTGCTCCTCTGTTTCCACAGGAAAAGCAAGGGCAATAAACTTGCTGCCTTTGTCTTTATAAAGCCCCTGTGCGGGCCCAGCAATGGTCAGGAAGGTATCGTCAGCCATACAGCAGAAATTACGCGCTAATTCTGTGGCAGAAGCGCTTGAGTTTGTGAAGCGCTAACCACCCAATGCAACCAAAATGATGGCACAAACGGCCAGAAAAATCCCAAACCAGTTTACCGGCAGGAGTTTTTCCCTGAAAAGGAAAAAACCAGAAAGGGCCGACAGCCCTACAATGCTCACATTAAATATTGGAAAAAATACAGAGCTGTCGAAATAACCCAGGGCGACAATAAAATAGTAGCTCGATCCAAAGTTGAGTAAGCCAAGCCAGGCGCCTGCCAAAATGCTTCGTGTTGAAATCCTGAGCCCGTTGTCTTTGGTTCTGAACCATGAAACCAACCAGATAATAAGCCCGATTATAAAGCTGACGGTGAAAACCACCCCCAGGAAAAGCATGAAATCGTTACCGAAACCGGGTAGTTTGGTAGTGGCATGCTTGGTAAGCGAATCGTTTGTACCATTGCCGAGAAACAGGAAAATTGGCAGAATAATCAAGCGATAATCAATTTTGGTGTTACTTTTCTTTTTAAAGATAAGGTAAAACGCCAGAAGCGACACAATAATGCCAATGAGTTTAACCACCGTCAGGGGTTCAGTATAAAGGAAAATACCTATTGAAACCGGAATGACCACCGACATTTTGCTTGTAACCGATGTAATGGCCACACCCACTTTTTGTGCCGAAAGGGCAAATAGGAAAAAAGTAAGAATAAAGGTAGCCCCGATTATGCATGAAAAGATAAACCAGTTTTTCCCGGGCAGCCCTGCAAAGGAATAGGCTTCGGGATGTATGGCAAAACTTAGAATTGCCGCAACCAGGTAATTTGCGGTGATGGCCTGGGTATTGTTGATTGAATACTTACTGAAAAGCCGGAAGGTAATCACAATGCTTGTTGAAATAACAATGGCCAGTATCAGGTAAATCATTTTGCTTTTTTGTTAGTAGTTAAGGTAGTTTTTAAACCAGAAGAAGCCTTCGTTGCCAATGATAACATGTGAAAGGTTCGATGGCTTGATAACAGGGGCTTTCACACCTTCGCCAAAAAACTGTGGACCACTGAACACCCGGGCTTCGTCCCAGAGACCCTGGGCCACAAAAGATTGAATGAGGCGCTGTCCGCCTTCTACCAGTACCGACTGAATGCCCCTTTCATAAAGGTAATGCATTACATGCGAAAGGCTTACCAGGTCTTTTTCAAAGGGCATTTTCAGAAAAGTGGTTTGCTGTTCTTTTTTATCCAAACGCTCGTTGAGCACAAGCGTTTCGAGCCTGTTATCTAAAAGGTGGAGTTTCCGGGGCAGCTTCAGCTGCCGGTCTACCACGATACGCAGGGGTTGTTTTCCCGCCCATTCGCGCACATTCAAACGGGGATTGTCGGCCAGGGCTGTATGGGTGCCCACCATAATGGCGGGTTCTTCGCTGCGCCATTTGTGTACCAGGATGCGCAGGTTCTCACTGGTAATCCATGCCGGTCGGAGGTCGGAGCCAGGCGGGCGAAGGGTGTCAATAAAGCCGTCGGCGGTTTGTGCCCATTTAAGAATAACAAAAGGACGTTTCTTTTCGTGGAAGGTAAAAAACCGCTTATTGATGGCCTGGCACTGGCTTTTGAGTATGCCCACGCTCACTTCGCAACCATGGTTGCGCAAGCGTGCAATGCCCTTGCCTGTCACTATATCGAATGGGTCGACGCTGCCAATAACCACCCTTTTTATGCCTTTGCGAATAATTAAGTCGGAGCACGGCGGGGTTTTGCCGAAATGGCTGCAGGGCTCCAGGTTGACATATAATGTGCTTTGGGGCAGCAGGGAGGTTTCCTTAACCGAAGCAATGGCGTTCACTTCCGCATGGGGACCACCAAAGGCTTTGTGGTACCCTTCGCCAATAATCCGATCATTATGGACAATTACGCTGCCCACCAAAGGATTAGGTGCCACCGACCCAAGCCCTTTGGAGGCCAGGTCGAGGCACCGTTGTATGTATTTTTCGTCTTTGGTCATGAACCTGATCAGGGTTTTCCGGAAAAAAGTCCTGCCAAAAGTAGTACTAAAATATGAAAGTTAAAAGAGTAGGGTTGTTATCAAAAGGTCTTTGTTTGGTTATTACTGAGTTAAATTTTTTCTTGTTGGTTTTCAAGTCAGGTATCGTCGGGTTCACTGTTTTCGATTTCCCTGAGTATCTGAGTTAGCACATGCATGATCTTCCTTACGTCGCGATCGAGGACCAGCATGTGCCTCTGTATATCCCCAGGGGCCCTGGCTTTTTTAATCACATCCTGGAGTTCTTCCACACGAATGGCTGTTTCAGCAAATCCCAGGTAATGGAAACCGGGTTTAATGCGGTGCAGTGCTTGTGTGGCAAGCTCTGTGTCTTCTTTTTCAATGTATTCGCTAACGCGTTCAAGGGTGGCGGGTATCTGCTTCATGAAGTGCTGTATCATGGAGGTGGCCGCGCCGGTGTTGTCATCGAATAATTCACGAAGGGCGGCTTTAACCTCGCGCTTCATTTCTTTGATCTCGTATCCTTCGGTAACGAGAGTCATGTTGCTTTCGGCCGGAACTTCGAGTCCCAGGTGGGTGTGATCAACGATTTTCTGGAAAAGCACGTCGGGCTCCGAAGGCTTGGTAACGAAGTCGTTCATGCCTGCTTCGCGCACCCTGGTGCGGGTTTCGTTGTTCACATCGGCCGTAAGGGCGATAACCGGCACCTGGTGGTCAATTACGCTGGAAGAACGGTCGCGAATGATACGGGTTGCCTCAAAGCCATCCATCTCGGGCATGTGCACATCCATAAGCACCAGGTCGAATACTTCTGCAGAAAGTTTTTCTATGGCGACTCTGCCATTCTCGGCAACTTCCAGTCTGGCGTTCCACTTCTTGAAGAACTGCTTCATGACAAACTGGTTCATACGGTCGTCTTCCACCAGCAGGATTTTCATACCGCGGAGGTCTTTCACGCCTTTCACGCCTTTGTCGGCAGCCATTTCCATTTTCTTCTCGCTGATTTCCATGGGGAGTTCAAACCAGAAAGTCGATCCAATGCCTTCAATGCTCTTCACCCCGATCTCGCCACCCTGGAGTTCAACCAGTTTCTTGCTAATGGAAAGACCCAGGCCAGTACCCCCAAATTTGCGGAAGGTGTTTTCTTCGGCCTGCGTAAAACTTTCGAATATGCTCTGGCGCTTCTCTTCAGGAATGCCAATGCCGGTGTCAGATACTGAAAATCTAAGGCGGCAAGTCTGTCCGCTGCGCTCCAGCATTTTTACATATACATCTATATGTCCTTCGGTGGTAAACTTCACTGCATTGCCCAGCAGATTAATAATCACCTGGCGCAGGCGGCCTGCATCGGCCAGCACTGCCTGGGGTACATTGGGGTTGATTCTAACAGCCACCGGGATGCCTTTTTCGCGGGCTTTGAATTCTACCGCTTTGGTAGTTTCATTTACCAGCTGCTCAAGGTTGAAGTCTGTCTTGTCGAGGTTAACCTTGCCGGCTTCCAGTTTGGAGAAGTCGAGCACGTCATTGATAATACCCAGCAGGTGATCGCTCGAAAACTTAATGGAACGGAGGTTTTCTGCCACCACTTCGCTAAGGTCTTCTTCCTGCATCAGCAGATCGGCCAATCCGATTATGGCGTTGAGGGGGGTACGAATCTCGTGACTAACGCTCGAAATAAAGCTCGATTTTGCTTTTGCTGCTTCTTCGGCCAGTTCTTTTGCGGCAATCAGTTCAGCTTCGCTTTTCTTCCTGTCGGTAATGTCGCTGTGAGTGCCCAGAACCCGAACCGGTCTGGAATTTTCTGCAAAAACTACAGACAGCTTAGCCTGTATCCATTTAATGGAGCCATCTTTGCAAACCATGCGGTATTCAGTATCGCTGGCCGGCACTTCGCCTTTTCTCATCTTGTCAAGCAGTTCATTGGCAATGGCTTTGTCTGCTTCATATACCAGACCCAGCCATGCATCAATGCTGTCAGCCACTTCCGACTCCAGGTAGCCCAGCATTTCTTTCCATTGCGAGGAAAGAAAAAGTTCGCCGGTTTCCAGGTTGTAATCGGCAATACCGTCGTTGGTTGCCATCAATAACAGAGAATGACGGTCGTCTTTTTCTGTATCAACCTCTTGACTGCGCTGTTCTATCTTTTCGGTAATATCGCTGGCGGTGGCCAAAAAAGCAGGCTTGCCAAAGAAGTCGATCAGGCGGGCAGAAAAGTCAACCCAAACTTCGCGGTTAAATTTATTCTGCAAACGGAATTCGAAATTCATTCCGGTATTTTTCCTGAGCAGGAACCAGTTTTCGGCGTTTATTCCGGAAAGGCTGTCAGGGTGAATGAGCTGCCAGATTTCCCTTGAAAGGAGTTCTTTCTGGCTGTAACCACTCAGGCGCTCCATGGCAGGGTTTACATACTCTACCTTCAGGTCCTGAAAAATGATCATAGCCATGGGCGATTCATCAATGAGCGCCCGGAAGAAAGCCTCGCTGGATTCGGCATCGCGCCTGGCTTTCGACAGCCTGAGCAAATAAACGCCCAGGGCAATCATAACGGCCAGCAGCAGAATCAGGGCCACGGCGTAATACACCGTGACCTTTAACGAAACCGGCTGAAATAACTGGCTGGTCAGCCTGAGCATGCTCAACCCACTGAAACTGGCAGTGTGGCCCTGGAAACCCAAAGCCGCAAAGCCCATTGTTTTGCGGGGAGCAACATTCTCTTTGGCTGTAAAAAGAATGAAGTGCTTCTCAGAAAAAGGCTGGTGGAGTTCTGAAAAGCCTTGTTGCTCGGTGTACATCTTTATTCCTTCGCTGCCGGATGGATGTATCGCGGGCAGGGGGGTAGAGAAGGTGAGATATGTAAGTAGGCAACAAAAAACAGAGAGTAGAGTTTTTTTCACGCAGTTTATTTAGTTATACATTCAATTCGCTTGTCGGACTGCCAAACTCTCATTTGACATTACAAATATAAAACAAAAAATTCGTTTTCCAAACAAAATAAACTGATGTAAGCAAAAATTTTGTAGACTAAAATTACCTATATACGTAAAAACCCTTATTTTACAAGGGTTTACACTTAGGATCAAGTACGAAAGAATACCAATATTTTTTTAATTTTTTATTTAGACTGAATAAAAATAAGAATATTCAATAAATGTATTTACAATGTAACTTATTCTAAATGAAACGAATACTAATTTCCTTTAAAAATTTGGTTTCAAGGGTTTTTGCTATTTTTTTGATAACTGTACGCCTGATTTCCAATTCGACGGGCAAATTTGGGTCTTGGTGTGCCACATTTATGGCGGTGCCGATCCAGAAGTTGATGGTATCGCTTTCCAGGAACATTTTTACAATGGAATCGGCGGGTCCTTTTCCAAGGTCGGTTCGTGGGCTGAACTTCTCAAGAATCTCAGACACCTTGCTCAGGGTAAGAATGCCTTCAGTTA
>JAHYJD010000020.1 GCA_019429365.1 Bacteroidales bacterium
CATCAAATGCGAATATTACAAAATGCTGAAGGAAGGAAGTTGTTGAAATAATTGGACAGGTTGCAGTTCGGCCTTAAAAAGTGTATTTTTTTCAAGTATCCAAACCCCGGAAATGATCAACTACACCTACACAGCCCAGAGGAAAAAAGAAATGAGAAGTGAGAGATGAGTAGTGAGCCAAATACAGGAAAACGGGATGCCCCGGGCTGGTTTAGCACGCCCCACGGGCGCTTTGTGTATGTGAACGACGGCTGGCAGAACGAGTTTCATTTGCGTGATCATGCTTCGACTTCGCTCAGCACAGGCTTGGGAAACACCCGCGTGGTGCTTTTAGAAGAGGAGGGCGATGAATATAAAACCCTGCAGCAAAACCACTACTACCCCTTCGGCATGCTCATACCCAGCCTGAGCACCAGCAACACCATTGGCGCCCTGAAAGACAACCGATACCTGTATAATAGCAAGTTGGAGCGCAGCGGAAATCCCGACCCTTCGGGAGAGTTTAATGATGACTTTGATTTAAACTGGTATGTTTATCCCGATTTTATCGGGAATTACGGGGTAAAGTTTTATGATACGCAGATTGCTAGGGGGCATAGTGTGGACCCGCTGGCGGAAATTCCCCTGATTTATAAACCCCTTCTTCAAGAACCAATAATTTCCAGCAGTACCGATTTTCCCCTTTCGGGTAGTGTTTCCACTTCCCGGAACCGTTGAAGCAGTTCTGAGTTTTTCAGGCCTTCTTTTGAAATTTCATAAGCCAGCCAGTTTTAGCAGGGTATCAAGTTCCTTATCTGAAATATTTTCTTTTTCCCCTTTATCATAAATGGAAAGCAGATAAACAGATCCGGGCACCACTTTAACACATGTAATAACCCTGCTACCACTGCTTTTCCCTTTACCTTTGGAAGCAATTGACATACGTATTTTATAGCAGTCCTTACCAAGGGGCTGTCCTTGAATGGGTTCCGAATTAAGTGATTTATTAAAGTTAAAAAATCACCTTTTAATGATGGGTACTTTTTAGAGAGCTTTTTAAGTTGCCTGGCAAAAAAGTCGGTGGTATAAATATTAAAGTTCATTTGCTAACTGCTCTGCCGTCTTTAATTTTATTTCACCTGTTAAATGTTGCTCAACCTGCTCAAGAGAAATTATAGTCCCTTCGACAAATTCTTTATCTTTTTGAGAAAGCTTTTGTACTTTTTTAAACCCAAGGTTATTTACCAACTCTAAAAAGAAGTTGATTTTATTGTCAGGGATGTCTATCACAATTCTTTGCATAACTGATAATTTTTTGAAGCATATTTTAAAATTATGCCGAAAACAATTGCCAAAAAAGCTTAACAAATTTACAAAACTTTGCCTCAAGTTGCATATACCCGGCTGCTCAGACCTGCCTTGCGCAGCGCATGAAAAATTAAATTCCTTTCTCCCCATGCTTCCGTATGGGGCTATTCACGGCTGACCCCTGACGGGGTAAGGAGATGTTTGCGAAAATTGGTATTAAGTTCAGACGCGATAGATCCGTTTTCGAAAAATCCGGGATAATTTCATTAGAAAAAAGGCCATTGAACTATTTTTGAAAATTGTTTTAACTTGCAAATAATTTGAGAGAATTCGATTATCAATACAAAAAATGATATTTTTCTGAAAATGGCAAAGATCATTGTAAAAGATACACCAATAACCATAATATCATTTGATCAAAGAGATTACATTTCTCTTACCGACATGGCCAATGCCAAGGAAAGTGCCAGCCGTGCAGCCGATATTATTAAAAATTGGCTAAGAAACCGATATACGCTTGAGTTTTTAGGTACTTGGGAACAAATCAACAACCCTTGGTTTAAAGTGGTCGAATTTGACCACTTTAAATCTCAGGCTGGATTGCCAAGTTTTGTGCTGAGTGTTTCTGAATGGATTGAAAAAACCAACGCTGTTGGAATAATTGTAAAAAAAGGAAAATATGGGGGTACATATGCTTATAAAGACATTGCCTTTGAGTTTGGGTCGGCCATAAGCGTTCCTTTCAAATTGTATTTGATAAATGAATTTCAACGGCTTAAAGAAGAAGAACAAAAACAACTTGGGTGGACGGCAAAAAGGGAGTTGGCAAAATTGAATTATCGCATTCACACCGATGCAATAAAACAAAACCTGATTCCGAAACAACTTTCAGAAGCACAAATTTCTATCATTTACGCCAATGAAGCCGACGTGCTAAATGTTGCATTATTTGGTAAAACAGCCAAACAATGGCGTGAAGAGAACCCCGACTTGAAAGGCAATATTCGCGATTATGCAACCATAAATGAGTTGATCTGCTTGTCGAATATGGAAAACCTTAATGCCTTATTCATTAACGAAGAGATTCCCCAGAAAGAGCGCTTGGTAAAACTGAACCAAATAGCCATCCATCAAATGCGAATATTACAAAATGCTGAAGGAAGGAAGTTGTTGAAATAATTGGACAGGTTGCAGTTCGGCCTTAAAAAGTGTATTTTTTTCAAGTATCCAAACCCCGGAAATGATCAACTACACCAACACAGCTTCAGTGGAAAAAGAAATGAGAAGTGAGTGATGAGTAATGAGCCAAATACAGGGAAGCGGAATGCCCCGGGCTGGTTTAGCACCCCCCACGGGCGCTTTGTGTATATCGTTGACGGCTGGCAAAACGAGTTTCATTTACGTGATCATTTTGGATATAACCGCGTAGTGCTTTTAGAAGAGGAGGGCGATGAATATAAAACCCTGCAGCAAAACCACTACTACCCCTTCGGCATGCTCATACCCAGCCTTAGCACCACCAACACCCTGGGCGCTCTGAAAGACAACCGATACCTGTATAACGGCAAGTTGGAGCGCAGCGGAAATCCCGACCCTTCGGGAGAGTTTAATGATGATTTTGAGCTGAACTGGTACGTTTATCCCGATTTTATCGGGAATTACGGGGTAAAGTTTTATGATGCGCAGATTGCCAGGTGGCATAGCGTGGACCCGTTGGCGGAAGAAAGAATTTGGTTGTCTCCATATAATTACGTTCAAAATAATCCAATTATTAGAATTGACCCTGACGGAAAAATTCATTGGAGGGTTGTTGGCAAAGGGGCTTTAGGCTTCGCCGGTGGGGTAGGAAGTCTTGCTTTGGCTGCAACGTTAACTCCTACTGGAATTGTTACTCCTGCTGCAGGATATTTAGCCGTTCAAGGAATTGCAGGGGCATCTTTTGGGGTTACTACTATGGTTATTGGATTTGCCTCACCTTCCTCTGAAGAAACCAGAGATTTGGCAAATTCAACGCCTTCTTGCTTATTTGATTTAATGGGAATAATGTATCAACAATCTAACGATATTGAAAGTGAAATGCCAAGGACAGTTGCTCAGAGCATTTCATTAATGACATCCTTTTCTTTATCAAAAGCACCAAATACAGCTTCAAATGGAGTCAGAATCGCCACAGATTTAATAACTGCTGTACAAGGAGTAAATATAGCTGTGGAGTCTAATAATGAGAAAGCAAATACCCATTCTGACCCCCAAAGAAATAATAATGCAAGTGGTTCTCCTCAAAATAATAATGACTCCGTAAGAGTAAGTTCATTGCCAGATGAAAAATATATTGGTTCGATACCAAAATGAAAAATTATAAGTCGGAAATACAACCCGGATTTATCCGCATTTTATTTTCCTATTTAAAAAAATATGGGGTTTGGATATTATTTTTATGGGTGGTCTTTTTTTTAATGCTGAGAAATCAAAATGTGTCGAATGTTTTATTGATTTTAATTATTCTGCCCTTGTTTATCGGCTATGGTCGTTCATATCCACAAAATAAAATTATCTATAAAGTGGAGATTGACTATTTGAATAAAAAAATTATTTTACATAGTTATGTACTTCTAAAGCATAGGTCAATCATTCCATTTGAACGACTTTATTTTGAATGTCTTAAAAAAGAAGTAAATGATATGAATGGAGAGGTGCTAATTGTTTTTGGAAAAAAACCTTGGCCGGTAGTAGGTAAAATTAATTCCTCTGAAATGTCAACTCGGTGGGAACAAGAACAAATTAAAGAATTGACCTTGGAGTTAAATAAAATAAAAAAATTACATCCTTTATGGAGACCCAAAACTCTATTCTCAAGAAAGGCTTTTTTTACAAATTATGCGCCTCTTATGAACCAGGAGAACAACAAAATTAATTAATTTAAATTGAAACCCCCGCTGAGCAGAATTTGTAATTCCGCTCTGAACATAGCAGAATTTAGCTTCGCTGAACTCCCTCCGGTCGGTTGCATTTCTGCCCTGAATTTTGCAGAATTTTCAATTCAAAAACCAGAACAAATTGGGCTAACCCCTTGCTACCCTTTCGGCCTTGAAAAAAACCTGGTAACAAGGCAAGAGAGGGGAGCGTGAAAAAATTTGCAGTCCCGCTCTTGCGGGACCTTAAATTTTTTAGCGTAGCGAACGCTGACTTGTCAGGTTTTTTTCGAAGCCTTGATTTTTGCTCCACTTTTTATCAAGAAAAAGTGGAAATAAAAGATTGTAATTCAACACCTATCCCTTGCGCTGCGACGGAGCCTCTGCTGTTCAGACCGGCCTTGCGCAGCGCCCGATTTGTGGTTGCTCCTTAACCCAGGGTTACGCTCGTTTCACTCGCTCACCCTGGGCTATAATAGTTTTACCCCTTCAGGGTAATAACGTGTTTGCGAAGAATTTGCTTTAATAATGTCGCCACTATGCGGCTTGCAAAGGTGGGTGTGCTTTAATTTTTCTACCATAATTTCACCGCTACGCGGCTTTTTCAAAAAGCTTTGGCCTTCAGACTTCCGTCTTTTTTGCTGCATACTGACTTCTGCCAATTGAATTTTACCTCCTGCCGCTACCTCCTTCGCCACTTTCCCAATGCCACATGCCCCATGCCCTTGGCATTTCTTCCGACTCATTTTTTTCAATTATCTTTGCACCTGATTAAAAAAGCTATGGCAAAAGGCAGGGAATCCAAACCGCATATCGGCATTTTTGGGCGGCGCAACAACGGCAAAAGCTCGTTTATCAATGCGCTGGCCGGGCAGGACATTGCCATTGTGTCGGATGTACCTGGAACTACCACCGACCCTGTGCGCAAGTCGATGGAGATTCCGGGCATTGGTCCGGCCATTTTGGTCGATACCGCCGGCATTGACGACACCGGCGAGTTGGGAGCCAAACGCGTTAGCCGATCGCTTTCCGTCTTGCGAACGGTAGATTTGGCCATTTTGGTCATTACGAATAATGCTTTTGAAGAATACGAGAAAAAGCTGGTAATGGCCTTCCGCGATCATAATGTGCCTTTTGTTGTGATACATAATAAGTCTGACCTGGTTCCCCTTAGCGGGAAGCTGAAGGAACGTCTGTCAATGGAGTTCAGTGCAATGACACTGGAGTTCTGTGCCCTGCACCCGCAAAATGTAGAAGAGGTGATCGCCGCCCTTCGGCAAACCATACCCGAAACGGCCTATAGCTCCAACAGCTTGCTGGGCGACCTGCTGAGCTATGGCGACCTGGTGCTGCTGATCACTCCCATTGATATTGAAGCCCCCGAAGGACGACTAATCCTGCCACAGGTGCAGGCCATTCGTGATATTCTCGATAATGACTGCACTGCCGTGGTGGTGAAGGAAAAAGAGGTGGATGCCCTGCTGAAGGTGCTGCAGCCCCGTCCCAAGCTGGTGGTGACCGACAGCCAGGTATTTCTCAAGGCCGATGCATCGGTGCCAAAAGACATCCCGCTTACCAGCTTCAGCATTATGCTGGCCCGTCATAAGGGCGACTTTGAAAACTATTTGAAGGGCACTCCAAAGATCGCCGAACTGAAAGATGGCGACCGGGTGCTTATCCTTGAGTCGTGCACCCATCATGTGTCGTGCGATGATATTGGCCGCATGAAGATTCCCCGTTGGATGAGCAACTACACCGGCAAAAAGCTTGAGTTCGATGTGGTAGCCGGGCTGGGCGACACCCCGCGACCCATCACCGATTATTCCCTGGTGGTGCAATGCGGCGGCTGCGTCATTACCCGCAAGCAGGTTATTGGCAGGCTCAAAGCCGCCGTGGATGCCGGCGTACCCGTAACAAACTATGGCATGGCCATTGCCTGGATGCATGGCATTTACCAGCGCGCAGTCGCCCCTTTCACAAAAATGGAAAAAGCAGGGGAGAGTTATTTGTGAAGCAGGACCCTCCCCCAGCCCCTCCCTACATGTAGGGAGGGGTGCTCTCGCCAGAGGCAAGACGGGGTGGGTCAATAATTTCAACATTTTTCTGAAACGACATTTATGCAAAATACCATCCAACATATTCTCGAAAAGGAAACCTTCGAAAAGCCCGACCTGGTGGCCTTGTTATCGGCCAATGAGGAGGAGCGCAAATTTATTTTTGAAAAAGCTGCGGCTATAAAAGAAGAGTATGTGGGCAAGAAGGTGTATTACCGCGGACTGATTGAGTTTTCTAACCTTTGCGGGAAGAACTGCCTCTATTGCGGCATACGCGCAGGCAATAAAAACACCCACCGTTACGAAGTGGAGGAGCAGGAAGTGATCGATGCCGCCCGCTATGCCTGGGAGAACAAGTTTGGCAGCGTGGTAATACAGGCAGGTGAGCGTTCGGATAAGAAATTCGTGGACCGCATTGAACGCATGGTGCATGAGATTAAAACGCTTAGCAATGCCGAACTGGGCATAACCCTTTCGCTGGGCGAGCAAAGCGAGGAGACTTACCGCCGCTGGTTTGAGGCTGGGGCGCACCGCTACCTGCTTCGTATTGAAGTGTCTAATCCTGATTTGTATCCCAAATACCATCCCCACAACAAAAAGCACGATTACCAGGCCCGCCTCGACTGTCTTCATTTGCTTAGAAAGGTAGGTTATCAGGTTGGCTCGGGCGTTATGATCGGGCTGCCCTTCCAAACCCTGGAAGACCTGGCCGACGACCTGCTCTTTTTACGCGAACACGACATCGACATGGTGGGCATGGGCCCCTACATCGAGCACGAAGACACCCCGCTTTTTAAGTATAAGGACCAGCTCCTGCCAAAAATGGACCGTTTTTACCTTTCGTTGAAAATGGTGGCCATACTGCGCATCATGATGAAAGACATAAACATTGCCGCCACCACTGCCATGCAGGCCATTGATCCGCTGGGGCGGGAAAAGGCCGTGAAGGTGGGCGCCAACATTATTATGCCCAACCTCACCCCAACCAAATACCGCGAAGATTATTTGCTTTACGAAGACAAGCCCTGCACCGACGAAGACGCCGAGGAGTGCAGCCGCTGCCTCGAAGCTCGCATTCATATGGCAGGCGGCGAAGTGGGCTACGGTGAGTGGGGCGATTCGAAACACTTCGAAAACCGAAAGAAAGAAGAAGATTAGCAGATGAGAAGATGAGATTCATTTATGATTTATGAATGATGATTTATGATTAAACGGTCAACGTAACCGGCAGGCAGGTTTGAACCTTGACTGCAGTCAGGCAGGCTTAAACCTTATACTTTTTACCTTAAACTTTAAACATTGAACCTGAAACTTTGAACCATTTATGAAAGACCCCAAAAGACCCGATGTGGAAGTGCTGGATATTACCAGCGACGTGAAGTGGATCGGTATTCTCGATTATGATATCGTAACATTTGATGTGGTGATGGAGACCGAATTTGGTACCACCTATAATTCGTATTTTATCAATGCCGAAAAGAAAGCTATTGTTGAAACTTCGAAAGAGAAGTTTTGGGATGTTTATCTTGAAAAAATCAAAAAGGTAACCGATCCTGCTGAGATTGAATACATTATTCTGAATCATACCGAACCCGATCACAGCGGAAACCTGGCCAATATGCTGGCCATTGCACCCAATGCGACGGTGGTGGCCAGTAGGTTGGCAATCAGTTACTTGCAAGACTTTCTTGGAAAAGATTTTAAGCACATCATTGCCAAGGATGGAGAAACCCTCGACCTGGGCAACAAGACCCTGAGGTTCATTTCTGCCCCCAACCTGCACTGGCCCGACAGCATGTACACTTACCTCGAAGAGGATAAGCTGCTGTTTACTTGCGACTCCTTTGGCTGCCATTATGCAAATCATAAAATGTACGACGACCAGGTGGGCGACTTTGCCGATGCCTTCAAATATTACTTTGATGTGATATTGAAGCCCTTCAGCAAATTCCTGCTCAAGGCCATTGAAAAGATCCGTCCGCTCGAAATTAATGCCGTGCTTACCGGACATGGCCCCCTGCTTATGAAAGACTGGAAAAAGTGGGTTGATATTTCGGAACAGTATGCAAAAGAGGCTATCCAGACCCCGCAAAAGGATTATGTTTTCATTCCTTATGTGTCGGCTTACCACAATACCGGCAAGCTGGCCGAGTCTATTGCTGAGGGCATTCGCAGTACCGGCGATTTCACCGTAGAGGTGGCCGATATAGAAAACATGCCCCTCGGCGATGTGGACGAGCGGGTGGCCCGCAGCAGCGGCATCGTGGTGGGTTGCCCAACCATTAACCAGAATATTTTACTGCCCATTTACAAGCTGTTTGCAGTGATCAGCCCCATTAGGGACAAAGGCAAGGTGGCTGGTTCATTTGGCTCCTATGGTTGGAGTGGTGAAGCCGGAAAGCTTATCAACGGTAACCTTGCAAACCTCAAGATGGATGTGCAGGGCGAAGGAGTATTTGTGAAGTTTACCCCCCACGAGGATGAATTTAAGCTCGGATTCGAGTATGGTAAACTCATTGGGGAGAAGATACTTGCTGCCAATTTAAAAAGCAATTAAATTTTGAACTTTACAAAGGGCATTTTTCTCCTGTTTCTGGTTCTGATCCTGGCCTCGTGCAGCAGTCAGCGGAAATTAGCCACCGAATTCATTACCGGGGAGGCCGATCTTCATGTGCTGTTATTGCCTCCGCCAGGGGTGCTGAAAAAATATTACCCCATGCACCCCGACAGCCTGCCGCCCGGCCTGGTTGAGCCCTTTAACCTCGAAGAAAGCAAATTCATTAAAGATGCCGAAGACTCCTTGCTGATAAATTTCTTCATGTCTTCGTTGCGCGAAAACCTCGAAGCATTTGATGTGAGGGTGTATGGCCCGGCCGATATTGAAAACTTTCTCCGACTCGACAGTTCAGCCTATGTGTTTTCGGTTGCCCAGCTCGAGGTGCTCGAGTATCCCAGCGAGCAGGTAAGATATGCCGTTCTCGATACTACCGTGTACGAGGTGGCCTTTGCCAAGGTTAACCTGAATCACAGCCAGTGGTTCGAGTTTACAGAGTTAAACCATCCCGAAAGGCCCATGCAGGTGTTTTATAGTATGCAAGTCACCAGCGATGTGTTTGATGGCCGTTTCAGGCAGAATATCCTTTCTGGTGAAATGTTTTATGAGTTTGAGCCCTATCGCCTCAGGTTCGACGACCTTTACCAACTCAGCATTTTTGCCGGCCAGAAAAACGCGCAGTTTATTTTCGACTTCCTCCTGAACAAATATATTGACGACAGGAGTAAAAAACCACGCAAAGCTGTTGATTACTTGCAGTACGACCGCGAGCGGCACAGCATTCGCCGGGCCTACAACGACCGCTTTATAAGGATTCCTTTACAAAACTCAAATTAACTCTTTGCGCGCCCGTTGCAACTTCCTTAATAAAGTCTCGTGTATCATACTTTCCGACTTTTGACCTGCCTGCCGGTTTACCCGCCTTTGGTGGGCAGGCAGGCTTTCGATATTCGACATTAGACTTTTAATGGCGCTAATTATCTCTTCTGATTGTAGCGGGTGTAAGGCGTAACCTCCTGTCCCGCAAACTGTTCCTGCTGGTACTTGAAGTAGCCTGTAATGGCAATCATGGCGGCGTTGTCGGTGCAATATTCAAACTTTGGTATGTACACCAGCCAGTCGTGGCTTTCTTCCATGCTTAGCAAGGCATTGCGCAGGCCTGAATTGGCCGACACCCCTCCGGCAATGGCCACCTGCTTAATACCAGTTTCTTTCACCGCCTTTTTTACCTTGCGCATTAAAATATCAACAATGGTATGCTGAATGGAGGCGCACAGGTCCGTTTTGTTTTTCTCAATAAATTCGGGGTCTTTTTCCAGCTCATCACGCAGGAAGTAGAGGATGGAGGTCTTTAATCCGCTGAAGCTGAAGTCGAGGTTTGGAATATTGGGGTGTGGAAACGAATAAGCCTTTGGGTTGCCTTCGCGCGCAAATTTGTCAATAAGTGGTCCGCCGGGGTAGGGTAGTCCCATGATTTTTGCAGCCTTGTCGAAGGCTTCGCCTGCAGCATCGTCAATGGTCTGTCCAATCACTTCCATGTCGAAATAATCGCGCACCAGCATAATCTGGGTATGTCCGCCCGAAACCGTCAGGCATAAAAACGGGAAAGTGGGATGCTTCTTATGCTGCTCGTCTTCAATAAAAAGGGCCAGTATGTGCGCGTGCATATGGTTCACTTCAATCAAGGGAATGTCGAGTGCAAGCGAAAAAGCCTTGGCGAAACTAGCCCCAACCAGCAGCGAGCCCAATAGGCCAGGCCCATTGGTAAAGGCTACGGCATTCAGTTGTTTTTTATTTATATTTGCAGTACGCAAGGCCTTATCAATCACAGGAATGATGTTCTGCTGGTGAGCCCTCGAGGCAAGTTCCGGCACAACTCCCCCAAAATCTTTATGAACGGTTTGATTGGCAATGAAGTTGGCAAGAATTTTGCGATCTTTGATCACCGCTGCGGAGGTGTCATCACACGAAGATTCTATCCCGAGTATGTAGATGCTCATAAAATTTTCTGACGAAGGTTTCTGAAAAATTAAGGGGTACAAAGGTATCAAAAAAAGAAGAAAAATAGGGCTGATTGTGCTGGCAGTGATTGTTTTGCTGCCTGTGCTCGGCTATGGGGTGCTGCGCAGTACGCGCGTGCAGACCTGGCTGGGACAGCGCATCGCCGCCCACCTTTCGCGGCAGCTCGAAACCCGGGTAGAGGTGGGAGGAGTGGATGTAACCTTCTTCCTGAATTTTGTCCTCGAAGACGTGCTTATCGAAGACCAGCGGCAAGAGCAGATGGTCTTTGCCAAGCGCATGGTGCTCGATGTAGATAAGATTTCCCTGCGAAAACGTTTTCTTTCCATCACCAAGCTCTCGCTCGATCAAACTTTTCTGGGCCTTTCCCGCTATAGCGGACAAGACGATTTCAATTTCAGGTTTTTGATCGACTACTTCTCCGGCGACGATCCCGACCCGGAAAAAAAGCGCTGGAGTGTGGTGTGCCGTTCGCTCGAATTCAGCAATTCAGCATTCACTTTAAGAGATATCGACAGGCTTCCCCAGGAATATGCATTTGACCCGGGCCACTTTGCCATTGCCGATTTTGCATTGGTAATGAACGACATATTGTTGCTTAAAGACACCTTCTCATTTGAACTCGACCGGCTGACTTTTAAGGAAGCTAAAGGCTTTGAAATGCAATACCTTTCGGGCAGTTTCCTGATTAACCCTCAGCATGCCGATGTTAACAACTTGATTATAAGGACACCAGGCAGCGACCTGCAGCTGCAGGCCAGTTTTGATTATGAAGGCTATGAGGCTTTTGAACATTTTTTTGAAGAAGTTAACCTTGAGATTACCCTTGAGGAGTCGAGGATTAACCTGGCCGATGTGGGCTTTTTTCTTCGCCCGGCTTATGGCATTGAAGGTCCGGTAAGGCTCAGTGGTAACTTCCGGGGAACCCCGGCCAACCTTCGCGGAAGCGAGCTGTCATTTTTTTATGGGTTTAATACCGCTTTGCGCGGAAACTTCCACCTCATGGGCCTGCCCGACCTGCAGGAAACCTTCTTTAACCTCTCGCTCGAGAATCTGCGCACTTCGGTAACCGACCTCAGGAACTTCCGCTTGCCATTAAATAGTAAAAATAACTTTCTGCTGGTGCCCGATAACCTTTCGAATTTAGGCAGGATCTCCTTTAGCGGAAGGTTCACCGGATTTATAAACGACTTGGTGGCATTCGGGCAATTGCAAACCGATATCGGGAGCATTTCATCAGACATACTGGTAAGGATAAACGAAAGGACAGGCCTGGCGACCTACAAGGGGCAGCTTGAAACCCGCGAATTCGACCTGGGTAAGTTTTTTGGAGCAGAAGACCGTTTGGGTATGGTTAGTTTAAATGCTCAGGTTGAAGGACAGGGTATCACCCTCGAGACCATTGACATGACCATCGCCGGCGAGGTAGAATCAATTGAGTTGATGAGCTACAACTATGAAAACCTCGACATATCGGGCAATCTGAGTAACAAAAAATTCAACGGTTCACTGCTGGTGGACGACCCCAATGTTTTTCTCGACTTCCAGGGAGTTATCAACTTTGAGGAGGAAGTGCCTGTTTTTGATTTCAGCGCCCGTTTTGAGCAGGCAAACCTTACCCTGCTTAATGTCTTCCAGCGCGATACCATATATGAATCCGTCGTTTCGGGCCTGCTCAGCATCAATGCCCGGGCCTCAGGACCCGACGACCTGGTGGGGCTTATCGCCCTTGAAAATCTGCAGTATGAGGATTGGCCGCTTGATGGAACGGATTCGTTGTACTATCAAACAGGACGCATTCAGCTAGTTAACACCCTTGGCCCTGATAGCAGCAAGCAGCTGATGCTGCGCTCCGATTTTGCCGATGCCGACCTCACGGGCAACTTCCGCTTCGACAGACTCGGGCAATCGGTTCGAAGCCTTTTGGAAGTGTATATTCCGGCCTTTTATGCCCATCTCGAACCCAACGGCACTACTGAAAATTATTTGCGTAACACGGCTTTTGAAGTGCGCTTCAAGGAAAGCGGTATGCTTTCCGATTTGTTCTTTCCATTTATCAGGCTGGCTCCGGGCAGTATGCTCAAGGGCAGCTTTGGTGAGGAATACGGGCAACTTGAGCTGGATGGATGGTCGCAGCAACTGGTGCTGGCAGGCAACCGTTTTGTAGACTGGAGCCTGAAGGGTAATAAAGACCAGGAAGCCTATCAGCTTGGGATGGAGAGCCGCAGGGTGCTGATTTCCGACAGCATTTTTGTCGACAGGTTCAGCCTCAGCAGCGAACTTCGCCACGACAGCCTGCATTATCTGCTTGAGTGGCGCAATATCGACACCAGCAGGCAGAACTATGCCCACATCGAAGGCCTGGCAAGGTTTTACGACAGGCGGTCTTCCGCCATCAGATTTCTGCCTTCTTATGCCATGGTAAATGATTCGCTCTGGCAGATAAATCCCGGCAACCAAATCAACATAGATTCGGCCCGGGTGGAAGTGAAGAGCCTGCTTATTACCAAAAATGAAGAGTATGTGTTGGTCGACGGAACCTTAAGCGCCTCGCCTGAAAACGAACTGCGTATTGAGTTCAATGATTTTGACATTGCAAATGTGTCGCATCTGCTAAGGCTGAGAAACCTCAACTTCGATGGCTTTATAAGCGGCCATCTTTACCTTGGGGCTTTGAAAAACTCACCACGCATTTCTTCTGATCTTTATGTGAAAGATTTTGCCTTTAACTTCGATCATTTGGGCGATCTGCACTTGCAAAGCCACTGGGACAGTCAGCGCAGGGCGTTCAGGATAGAGATGGATGTGATCTATTACGGCAATGTGGGCAGAAACACGCCCCTGGCAGCTCAGGGGTATTTTTACCCCGACCGCCGTAACGATAATTTTGACCTCGACATTATGGCCGAAAACCTGAAAATGTCCATTTGGAGCCGTTATCTCGAAAGTTTTGCCAGCAATTTTCGTGGAGCTGCCACAGGCAGGCTGCGGCTCGAAGGGCCGCTTAACAAACCCGAACTTTCGGGAAGGTTGCGACTTTCAAGGGCAGGTTTTCGTATCAACTTCCTTAATACTTCATACACCTTTGCTGATGAGCTGGTGATTGAAAAGGACCATTTCCGTTTCGAGAATATTGTGCTCAACGACACCCTCGGCAATACCGGCCTTGCCAGCGGACGCATTGGTCATGAAACCTTTAAAAACTGGAGCCTCGATATCATGCTCAGGCCCGACAGGATGGCCTTGCTGAACACCACCGCAGGGCAGAACGATGTGATGTTTTACGGCCGCGCTTTTGGCAGCGGGCAGGCACGCATTCACGGCCCTGTTGAAAATATTGTAATGGACATTACCGGCCGCACCAGCAGAGGTACCCAGATTTTTTTGCCGCTCGATTATACTGATGTGGTGACGGAAAGTAACTTTATCACTTTCGTTAAACGCGACACTGCCCTGGCAGTAGCCCCGGTTCAAATACCGGAAACTTCAAATCTGACGCTAAATTTCGACCTGGAGGTGACACCCGATGCTGAAATGCAACTGATCTTCGATTCGCAGATCGGCGATATCATTCGTGGCAGAGGGGCCGGAAATATTAAAATGGAGATTCCGGCCTCCGGCAACTTTGCCATGTATGGCGATTATACCATCGAGGAGGGCGACTACCTTTTTACCCTTCAAAATGTGATAAACAAGCGATTCAGGATAGAGCAGGGGGGAACCATCCGCTGGACAGGAGATCCGCTCGATGCCGACATCGACCTGCGCGCAGTATATCGTTTGCGTACTGCACTCTATGACCTGGTGATGGATAGGGACACCTCCGATGTGTACCGGCGCAGGGTGCCTGTGGAAACAATACTGATACTCCGCGATAAGCTGTTTAACCCCACCATTTCCTTCGATATTGCCATACCGGGGGGCGACGAGAGCACCCGTGATATGCTGGAGCGGCTCATCACCACTGAGCAAGAGATGAACCGTCAGGTGTTTTCCCTGCTTGTTCTTAACCGTTTCATGCCTACCAATCTCGATCAGTATAACACCGCACTTGGATATGGCGTGGGCAGCACTTCATCAGAGCTGCTTTCGAACCAGCTCAGCAACTGGCTTTCGCAAATCAGCAGCGATTTCGACATTGGGATTAACTACCGGCCCGGCGACGAGATCAGTAGCCAGGAGTTGGAGGTGGCCCTTAGCACACAACTTTTTAACGACCGGGTAATTATCGATGGCAACGTGGGCGTGGCCGGCCAGAATCCCGCAGCCGGAAGTCAGCGAACCAGCAGCATCATTGGCGACGTAAATGTGGAAGTGAAAATTACCCCCGAAGGGAAATTCAGGATCAAGGCCTTTAATAGGTCAAATACCTTCGATATTTTAAATACTACATCGCCATACACCCAGGGAATAGGTATATTTTATCGTAAGGAATTTGACAACCTCAGTGAGTTGTGGCGCAGAAACAGGCGCATGGAAACTGAACCCGGGTTTGAAGAAGAACCGCCTTTGGAGAACCTATAAAATGTGGCCCATTTTGGTCTTCTTCGTATCCATATAAAACTGCCGGAAGGGCGAGGCTGGAATAATCAGCGGAATGGTCTGTGTAATTTCAATGCCGTACCCTGTTAGTCCCGTTTTTTTACTTGGATTGTTGGTGATCAGCTTGATACGCCTTGCGCCAAGGTCGCGCAAAATCTGTGCTCCGATACCATAATCTCTTTCATCAGCCTTAAAGCCTAACTCTATATTGGCTTCCACGGTGTCACGTCCATGTTCCTGCAGGTGATAAGCCTTAAGCTTATTGAGCAGGCCAATTCCCCTACCTTCCTGGTTCATGTAAAGGACAATGCCTTTGCCTTCCTTTTCCACCATTTGCATGGACTGGTGCAACTGTCCGCCGCAATCGCATTTGCACGAACCAAAAATATCGCCGGTAACACATGACGAATGTACCCTGACAAGCACCTCTTCTTCGGGTGTCCAGCTGCCTTTGGTGAGGGCAAGGTGAAGCTTATCGTTGGTAGTTTGCCTAAAAGCGGTAAGTTTGAAGCTACCCCACTCGGTGGGAAGGTCAACAGATATCTCCCTTGCAATAAGACTTTCATTCTTAATGCGGTATGCGATCATGTCTTCAATGGAGATAATCTTGAGCTGAAAGCGTTTTGCGATTTCAAACAGTTCTGGCAGGCGGGCCATGCTGCCGTCTTCGTTCATAATTTCTACCAGCACGCCGGCAGGCTGCAGTCCGGCCATGCGTGCCAGGTCGATGGAGGCTTCGGTATGACCAGCGCGTTGCAATACGCCGCCTTCGCGAGCCCTAAGCGGGAAGATATGTCCGGGGCGGGCGAGCTCTTCGGGTCGGGCGGCAGGATCGGCCAGGGCCTTCACCGTCTTGGCACGGTCGCTGGCCGAAATGCCTGTGGTGCAGCCATGGCCCCGTAAATCAACAGAAACGGTAAAGGGGGTCTCGTGAATAGAGGTGTTTTTTGGAACCATTAGCTCCAGATCAAGTTGCTCGCAACGCTGACGGGTAATCGGGGCGCAAATAAGACCGCGCCCGTGGGTAGCCATAAAATTGATAATATCAGGCGTGATGGTCTCGGCAGCGGCAATAAAATCGCCTTCATTCTCGCGGTTCTCGTCGTCTACAACAATCACCACTTTGCCGGCCTTAAAGTCTTCAATGGCCTCCTCTATAGTATTAAGTTTCCTATACATTTTAAAATTATTTCCGGTTGTGTGCTAAGCGGTAATTATTTGTTCGAGCCTCCGGCATATGCTGCTCCATTGAAAATGTGCCTTAACAAAATCAAAACCACTGATTGCCAGATTGTTAGAATAACTAAGATCGTTAAGCAAAGATAGTATATGTTGGGCATAATCCGAAGGATTATTTCCGATAAGCAGTTCGGTTCCGGGCTTTGCCTTCAGGGCCTGGTTGGCCAGGGGCGAAGTAATAACCGGCATTTGCATGGCCATGGCTTCCAGTACCTTGTTTTGCTGGCCGGTACCAATTTGCATTGGGGCAATAAACACCTTGGCACGTGCATACCATGGACGCATGTCGTCAACCCATCCGGTTACCGTCACCTTGTCTGAAGCCAGTGCCCGAACCGCTGGAGCTGGATTGGCACCGGCAAGGATTACTTTTGCCTGGGGCAAGGTTTTCCAAACCAGGGGCATGATCTCATTCACCAGGTACTCGGCCCCATTAATGTTGGGAGGGTATCCCATATTTCCACTGAAAATCAGCTCATAGTCCTTTTCCATTGCCATAGGATGAAAAAACGCCGTGTCAACACCGTTGGGAATTACCTCAATGGAATGCCTTTCCGGATGCGGGATCAGATCGCGGTCAGGAAAGGAGATAATGGTTTTTTTTGGGAAAGCCTCAAACACTTCGTGCTCGTAGCGAAAAACCCTTTTGTATTCGGTGGCAAGGACCGGCTTCAGGTACCATGGTGAGATCTCGAGCCGCCGCTTCAGTCCTTTTGAAAAAACATCCTGGTAGTCGATGGTTTTATCAATTTCAAGCTCCTTCAAAAACTCGGCGGTGCGTATCAACTGGCAATAAATATGGTCTGGCTTCACCTTTTCAATAAATTCCAATACCTTTCTTTTGCCTTTATGGCTAAAGAAATATGCCACCTGAAAAGGTTTGCGGGCAAAAATGTTTCTGATCAGCCTCAGGGCAATATTGGTTTTCCCGAAAGGGATAACCTGGAATTCCTTGACAAAAGGCTGGAGTTTGGCCCGGGCTTCGGGGTGAATGGGCTGGTCGCTTAGGGCGCAGAGGTAAAGGTCGTGGTATTTGGCCAACTCACGAATCTGGTAAAAGGCACGCAGCTTGTCTCCCTTTTCGAGAGGGTAGGGCACCCGTGACAGTAAAATAAAGATTCGCTTTCTCACCCTGAAACCTTATAGTTAATTTAAACACGCATTCCTGCAAAAACAAGGTTTTGCGATTGGCGGCAAAGGTAATTATTAAAAAGTTTAATCGTTATAAAATCCCTGGTAAAACTTGATCAGACGTGGCATCACAGCCTCGGGGCTGTAATGTTTCTGAACAAAATCGAGGGAGCCATTGCCTATGCTTGCTGCCATGGCGGGATCGTTTCGGCATTCAACAATAAGACGGGCCATGTCGGCTGGCTTATCGGCCAGCAATATTTGCCGTCCATCCTCACAGCCTATGCCCTCGGCACCAATGGTGGTGGAGATAATTGTTTTTGCGGCAGCCATGCCTTCGATGATTTTCACGCGCATGCCGCCACCCGAAAGCAGGGGCACTACCATAATCTGTTTGTCGGCCATAAAATCGACGGCGCTTGGCACTTCGCCGGCCACTACCACATTGTTGGAGGCATAACGAAAGTATTTGGGCGGCAACCTCTTGCCGGCAAGGAAAAACTTCATGTCAGGTGCCTGTTTTATCACCAATGGCCAGACTTTTTCAAGAAACCATTCGATGCCTTCCTGGTTTGGGCGCCAGTCCATGGATCCCAGGTGGAAGACGGTGCCTGTTTTTACCTCAGGGTTTCCTGCAGGCTGCACCAACCTTGGCATGGTTACTGGCACAACAATGGCTGGATGCCCGAACCCGTTTTTTCGGAAAAAATCAAGGTCGATGGGAGAGATGGCTACCAGTCCATCAACCTGGTGTATCACCTCCATCTCGTATTTTTTCAGGCGTTTGGCCAACAATCGGAGGTACCATTTTTTTAAGGGATTGCTTGTGGCACCGGCCATCCGTTCCCAAATAAAGTGCTCAATGTTGTGCGAGCGGTAGAGCAATTTGGCTGGACTGAATTTTCTAATCACAGCAATGTAGGGAGTAAGGTAAAGCCCTTCCATCTGAATTATGTCAAAATCATCCTCGCGCAGCACGAGTTCAAGGCGTTGTTCCATTGCCTTGCTGTAAAACCGAGCCACATTATAGGATTTTTTGGAAAAGAGATTTAAGAAAGCTTGCCAGGGCTTAATCCGAGTGTCAATGGTCTGGGCCTCAAAGTCTGCTTTCTTTCGGTAGTTCTCAGGGATTTCGTCGGGGCAAACCTCACAACCTTTAAAGTTTAGGGCAATAACCTTCACCTTATGGCCTGCATTCCACAAGCCTTCGGTAATTTGATGCATGGCAATGGAGCCACCGTCGGCAGGCGGATAGGGTATTTTGTGGCAAAGCTGTAATACGCGCATATAGTATGGGTTAGCCTATGTTTCTTTGTTTTTTCGAAATACCCCTATAAACTTTTCGAATCGTTTGAGGTAGCTGTCAATATCAAACAAGGTAGAATCGGTAGAAGCCTTTATGGTAAGCACAATGCCCACGGGCAGCAGTACCAGCGGAGCTATCCACATGCCCTGGTGCGCAGCCAGCACCCCCTCGCGGGCAAACTTCTCGCCTGTAATGGAAAGTACGTGGAAGACCACAAAAAACAGAACCGAAATAACCACTGGCAGCCCGAACCCCCCTTTGCGTATTATGGCACCCAGCGGAGCTCCGATGAGGAAAAGCACTACGCAGGCAAAAGAAAGGGTGAACTTGCGGTGGAACTCGATCTGATAACGGGCCAGCTGGCGGCTCCACTGCCGCAGATTTTCATGAGAGAAATAGGCATGATCCTTATTGCTGCGTACCATCGACATGGCCCTGTCGATTTGCATTTGCACTGAACTGGGACTGCCCGATTTCATAAAGTCGACTGGCATTAATTGGTCTGCGGCAAGGGTGTCCAGTTTAATGGGGTCGGTTAGCGAATAATAGGCCATGCGAGTGTAATAGTCTTTTTTGTAGCTTTCCTTGCGCTGGTTTAACTCGCGAGATATGGAGTCTTCAAAAAAGATGAGCTGATCAAGGCTCAACATCTGAAAGTTGCTTTTGAACAGTTCTTCGTCGGTGCGGGTCAGGTCAAAGGCGCTCAGGTCGAAGCGCATTACCTGTTCTTCGAAGTGGGTGCGCTGAAAAGGTTTGGCAGGATCGCGCGGGTTTTGCTGCCGCACATCCTGATAGTTGGTGCCATTGTAAAGTGTAAAGATCATATTCCGCTTGTCGGGCGTCACAATCATGGTGCCCCATTCGGCAACCGTCATGTTCACATTGCCGCGGCGGTCGGTATGGTCGTAAATTTTTATGTCGCGCAGGGTTTGTCCATCGGCATCCTTATCTTCTACCTTTATTACGTAGTCTTCAATGCCTTTATAATAAACCCCTTCCATAATGTTGAAAGCAGGTCGCTGCTGGCGCACATCGTAAAGCAGAGAGTACATTTTAAGGTTGGCAACCGGCAGTACATTGTTGCTGAAGTAAAAGGCAATGATGACCAGGAAGAAGGAAATCACTACCATGGGCCACATGATTTTTCTGAGGGAGATACCGGCCGATTTGAAGCCAACCAGCTCGTAATGTTCGCCCATGCTGCCCATGGTCATGATGGACGAGAGCAGCACAGCCAGCGGCAGCGCCATGGGCACAAACGTAGCCGAAGCATAAAACAGCAACTCCGCAATAATGTACCATTCCAGACCCTTACCTACCAGGTCGTCGATGTATTTCCAAAGAAACTGCATCAGGATGATGAACAGGGCAATGAAGAAGGTGATGACAAAGGGCCCCAGGTAAGATTTTAAAACCAGCTTATGAAGTTTCTTCATTAGAGAATTCTGTTCAGAAAATTTTGCGCCCCCCAAAGGTGGCGAATTTCTGCAAATATACAAAAACTGGAGGTGGCCTACTTTCTTAAATAAAGCTAAACCATTTTGAAAATTGCATTACCAGATTAGAAATCAAACTTTATGTAATTTTGAAGCGGACTATGTGTTAATGCTATGACTTATAACAGAAATTGTTGCAAAAATACTTTTTTTTCGTTTGTTCTGCTTTCAATAACCATACTGCTTTTTGCAAGTTGCTCTGCCTATCGCTTTCGCGAACGCCCGGGCAAGGACATCCAGCAGTTTGAAATGGTGAAAATTGGCGGTACTAAGCAAGCCATAAAAGTTCGTGGCGACAATAGTAATAACCCTGTTTTGGTTTACCTGCATGGTGGGCCGGGCTTCCCTTTGTTTCCTTTTGAGCCCCGGGGCGAGTCGATGCTAAGGCTCGAGCGGCAGTTTACCATGGTTTACTGGGAGCAGCGCGGCACTGGCAAATCTTTCACCAGGCGCATTCCCCGCAAGTCGATGAATATCGAACAGTTTATTGAAGACACCCGGCAGGTGGTGGAGTATGCACGCCAGACTACCGGAGCCGAGAAAGTGTTGCTGTGGGGGCATTCGTGGGGCAGTAATATTGGCGCCCTGTTTGCAGCCCGCTATCCTGAATTGCTGCATGCCTATATTTCAACGGGTCAGAGTGTGAGCCCATTTGAAAATGAACGGATGGCCTTTGAGTTTGTTAGGGAGAGAGCATTGAAAGAAGGCAACCGACGTGCCCTGCGGCAACTGGCCCGTATCGATACCACTGAAGCAGGGTATTCGTTGCAAAACGCCCTTACAGTTAGGAGGTGGGTGTATCGCTATGGTGGAATTGTTAAGGAAGGCAACGACAGGCCCTATGTCGACCTCGCAGAAATTGAACAAATACTCACGGCTCCCGAATATAGTATTTCCGACCGCATCAACCTGATCCTGTTTCCCTACTTCTCGGCCGAAGAGCTATGGGAAGACCTCAAAGCTATGGACCTAAAGGAAAAGGCCCCGCGCATCGATGTGCCGGTCTATTTCCTGGTGGGTAAGTACGATATAATCGTTTCGGCTCTTTTGGCCAAAGAATATTTTGAAATGCTGGAGGCTCCTGCCGGAAAGCACCTGATTTTGTTTGAACATTCGGCCCACCGCCCGTTTGACGAAGAGCGCGAAAAGTTTCTGGAGGTGATGAAAAAAGAAATTGTTAGGCAGGTTTTTAAAGAAAAGCCTGAAATGACAGAATAAAAATAGCCGGGCAAAAAACCCGGCTATTTTTTCAGGCGGAAGCCGCCAGTTTTATTTTTTCAATGATAGAATCTTGATGGTCTTTCAGGTCAACTTCAACTATCCTTGTGGTGGGAAAATCGGTTTTTATTTCAGCAGTGAGTTCGTGGGGGTATTTTTCGGTAAGTATGGGCCCCAGCAGCACAATGTCTCCGGGGTTATTTTCGAGCAGCTTGCTTAGGGTGACATAACCGGTGGCTTTTCCGGTTACCTTTATCTCAGGCCGGCCATTGAGCATGGCAGTAATGCCGTTCAGCATAATGTCGCTGCTTTCAGCAATGATGATTCTGATTTCCTTCATTTTAACATAGCGTTAGTGATGCTAAATTACATCAAAGGAGGGGCCTGCATTACCGTATTTTTACGCAATTTTTCTAAGAAAAACGCCCAATTCGTTTAATCCGGAATTGGGCGCTGTTTAGGAAGTCAAAGAGAAGGTTTCAGAGCTCTATGATCCTGTTTTTAATGGCAAACTTGATCAGCTCAACCGAGTTCTTCATATTCGTTTTTTGCAGAATATGGTTTTTGTGCGATTCTATGGTACGCACGCTCAAAAAGAGCTTGTCTGCAATTTCGCTGTTGTTGTAGCCCTCAGCAAAGAGCTGCAGCACTTCCAGCTCCCGGCGTGTGAGCTCGGGAAACGGGCTGGTGGTTTTTTTCTTTTTATTGGAATAGTTGCGAACGATTTCGTCGGAGATCTTGGTGTGGAAATAGTTTTTGCCGCCATTCAGGGCGGTGATAGCTTCCACAAGTTCTTCTGAGGCTACGTCTTTGGGCACATACCCATCTGCACCGGCATCGATGGCATCGGAAATGTTGTCGTAATCGGCATGCATGGAAAGAATTAGCACTTTGATGCCAGGATATTTTTTCTTGATAATCTCGGTGGTTTCAATCCCCGACATGTCGGGCATACTGATGTCGAGCAGCATCACGTCAGGAATCTCTTTCTCGAGCAGTGCCAGTGCCTCCTTGCCACTGTGTCCCACACCTGTTATTTCAATATCGGCCGCACTGTCAAGAAACAGCCCAATGCAGTCGGTTACCAATTTGTGGTCGTCGACTAAAGCAACTTTGATTTTTCCCATGTTAGTTTTTCCCCGTGTTTTGGCATTAATAGGCCGTAAATTCAGCCGTGTTTCTTGCCAACACAAAATAACAACAAGTTTGTGAAAATTACAAAAAAATATTAAAAATGCGGTTAAAGAGTTAAAGTTCTTTGGTTTAAACACTTTTAAACCTCTTTTTTATTAAAAATGGTGGCCGCGGCCTGTGCTGTTGGCATCAGCAGCAAGTCATTGATATTGACGTGCTCCGGAAGGCTGGCAGCAAATGCCACTACCTCTGCCACATCTTTCCCCGAAAGGGGTTTGTAGCCTTTGTATACGTTGCTTGCCCGCTCCTGATCGCCATGGAAGCGCACTTGCGAAAATTCGGTTTCTACCGCTCCGGGGCTGATCTGTGTTACTTTTATACCATCTCCCACCAGGTCGATGCGCATGCCCTTTGTCAGGGCATCGACGGCAAACTTTGTGGCGCAATACACATTGCCCTTTGGGTAAACCTCGCGCCCGGCAATGGAGCCAATATTTATTATGTGTCCGCGGCCCCGCATTTTCATCCCGGGTGCCACGGCACGGGTAACGTAGAGCAGCCCTTTGATGTTGGTGTCGATCATCTGCTCCCAGTCGGCCAGGTTTCCTTCGTCTACTGTGTCGAGGCCACGAGCAAGGC
The DNA here is from genome assembly GCA_019429365.1 of Bacteroidales bacterium. Lineage (GTDB taxonomy): Bacteria > Bacteroidota > Bacteroidia > Bacteroidales > UBA7960 > UBA7960. The sequence continues at coordinate 23,532 of JAHYJD010000020.1, forward strand.
CTGCATTGTTAACCAGGATGTCAATATCGCTCCAGTAATCTGACAGGCCGCCGATGGCCTGCTGCACGGCTTTGGCCTCCCGCACATCAAAGTGAAGGATCAGAACGGATACATCAAATTCCTTTTCCAGTTCATCTTTCAAGGCTTCGAGCCGGTCAAGGCGTCGGCCCGTAATAATCAGCTTGTGGCCCAGGGAAGCAAACTTGATGGCACAAGCTTTTCCTATGCCGCTGGTAGCGCCGGTAATCATGATATTTTTCGACATGGCATTAAGTATTTTTGGTTAATCTTTCAGTAAATTTAGTGGCCTTTTTATCCTTTCGGAAAACAATGTGTTGACTCTTTTTTGCGGAAGCAGGTCCACGAACGCCATCCATAAAAATGGCAAGGCGGGTATTTTGAATCGCACCAGGGTGCCGTAAACCTGGGTGGTGATGCCAATAAATACAAACAATACCAGCGTAAACCAAATGCCCAGCCACACTATCCGGTCCATACTTTTGTTCTTCACACTCCAATAGGCCATCAGACCAATCATAACCAGGATCAGGAGATTCTCCATTGCGGCCATCATAATTATCGGATTAAAGCTGTCGAGCAGATGCGGTCTGAAAAGCACATTGAAAAGAGCATGAGGAATGTAGGAAACAATGCTTGCCAGGCTCGGCTCCAGTAAAACTTCGTGTATCAGGCTGCCAGCACTCACAAATACAGAAAAACGCATATAAAAGTTCTGCCGTTTGGCCAGTATGGAGTAGGGGTCGAGTTGTGGAAAAAGCAATCCTGTGATGCTGACCAGCATAACGGCTCCGGCGATTACCATCAAAAAGACTAGTCCGGGCCTCAGCTTTGTTTTTCCCGAAAGGTAGAATGCCAGCAAACAGGGTAGGAGAAGCAGCAGCACATATACCTTAAGCAGCATAAACAAAGCTACAATGGTGGCTAAACCAAAGTATTGCCAGGGCTTGAGGCGCTGTCCGTAAATCAACCTGTCGGTGAAATAAACAAAAAAGCCCAGCAAGGGGAAAAGCAGGATTTCTTTTATCAGCCCCGAGCCCCAGAAAAGCAGCGAGGGGAAAAGGAATATTCCGTATTTAAGCCAGGCGATCTTGCTTTTATCGATGTGGTTAAGGGCGAATTTATAAATGGCCACAAACCCTGCCAGCGAGATAAAATTGGCAATGACCGAGTTTACATGTATTTTGCCAAACGAAAGCAGGTTCAATATTGCATTGTAGCGGATCATGATGCGGTTGTCGTTGTAAACCGGATACAATTCCGGGTCCCACCAGTAGGGCATTTTGGCATAATACGACTGCAGGTGGGGGGCATCGGCTCCAATGCCGGTAAGCATGCGCAAAAAGTCGAGCGGGTCGCGCCAAAGCGCCCCAAACATTACCTTGCCTTCGTTGAAATACCGGTACACGTCGGCTGTGCGCGATTCGTAATAATAGGTGTAAATAAGTATGAAAATTGCCCCGGCCATCACTTTTAAAAGAAAAATGAAAAGGATGGTTTTGTAGGAAAGCCCGGGTACATTCCTGAAGAATGGCAGGTGCCTGAGGGCTGTTGCCAGCACGTAAATCCAGAGCAGAGAATATAGGGCTTCGATCATGGCATCCAAAGATAATTGTTAATTGGTAAAGAAATGTTTTCGTGGCTTGCCATAGTTGTTTAATTTTGCCACAAAATTAAAACCCAGCCTTTCATGGATCATACAAGCCACAGTTTTCCTGCCGGAATAGAAGCCGCCAAACAACTGGGCATTCTGCCCGAAGAGTACGACAAGATTTGCGAATTCCTTGGCCGAGAGCCCAATTTCACCGAGCTCAGCGTGTATTCGGTCATGTGGTCTGAGCATTGCTCTTATAAGAATTCCATCAAGTGGTTAAAAACGCTTCCGCGGAAAGGGCCGCATCTTTTAGTGGAGGCAGGCGACGAAAATGCAGGGCTTGTCGATCTTGGCGATGGTTTGGCCTGCGCCTTCAAAATAGAATCACATAATCACCCTTCGGCCCTGGAGCCCTACCAGGGTGCAGCAACCGGAGTGGGCGGCATTAACCGTGACATTTTCACCATGGGCGCCCGGCCCGTTGCGCAGCTTAACTCTCTGCGATTCGGCAATCCAAAGTTGGAACGAACCAAATGGTTGCTTAAAGGCGTGGTAAAAGGTATTGGCGACTACGGCAATGCTTTTGGTGTGCCAGTGGTGGGTGGCGAAGTTTTCTTCGACGAATGCTACAATACCAATCCCCTGGTAAATGCCATGTCGGTGGGTATTGTAAAAACAGGAAACACGATTTCGGCCATTTCGGAAGGTGTCGGAAACCCGGTCTTTATCGTTGGATCAGCTACGGGGAAGGACGGTATTCATGGTGCAACTTTTGCCTCAGAAGATATTACCGAAGCTTCGGCCGACAAGATTCCTGCCGTGCAGGTGGGCGACCCCTTCCAGGAAAAGCTGCTGCTCGAAGCCTCGCTCGAAGTGATTAAAACCGGTGCCGTGGTGGGCATGCAGGACATGGGCGCGGCAGGCATCACCTGCTCCACAAGCGAAATGTCCGCCAAAGGCAAGCATGGCATGATCATTCACCTCGACAAAGTGCCCATGCGCCAAAAAAACATGCATCCCTTCGAAATTCTGCTCAGCGAATCGCAGGAACGTATGCTGGTAGTGGTGCACAAAGGCAGGGAGCAGGAGGTAAAGGCTGTTTTCGATAAATGGGACCTGAACTGCGTGCAGATCGGCGAAGTGATTGAAGGCGATATACTGAAGTACTACATGCACGGAGAACTGGTGGCCGAAGTGCCGGCCGATTCGCTGGTGCTGGGCGGCGGGGCTCCTGTGTACGACCGCGAATACCGCGAGCCTGCATACTTTAAGGAGAAAGATAAATTTCATATCGATCAGATAAAAGAGCCCAACAACCTGAAAGAAATTGCGCATTTTTTGCTGAGCAACCACAACATAGCCTCCAAAAAATGGGTCATCGACCAATACGATACCATGGTGGGCACCAAGAATATGAGCACCAACCGACCTGCCGATGCCGGCATTGTGAACCTTAAAGGCACCAACAAGGCATTGGCTCTTACAGTTGACTGCAACGCCCGCTATGTGCATGCCGACCCGGAGCAGGGCTGTGCCATTGCCGTGGCCGAAGCTGCCCGCAACATCGTTTGCAGCGGTGGGGTACCTTCAGCGATTACCAACTGCCTGAACTTTGGAAATCCTTATAACCCCGAGGTCTACTGGCAGTTCGTTGGCGCAATAAAAGGAATGAGCAAATCTTGCCTCAAGTTCGAAACCCCCGTAACAGGAGGTAATGTGAGCTTCTATAACCAGGTTACCAGGGATGGTCAAACCGATCCTGTATTTCCAACACCAACCATTGGGATGATGGGTGTGGTTGAAGACAAGGAATATATTACCGGCCTTGGGTTTGAAAACAAGGGTGACCTTATTTACCTTGTTGGGACTCCTCGCGACGACATTAACAGTTCCGAGTATCTTTACAGCTATCATAAAGTAAAACTCTCTCCGGCCCCTTATTTCGACCTGGAAGAAGAATACGAACTTCAGCAATCAATCAAGGGTCTTATTCGCAATGGCATTATTGAATCGGCCCATGATGTGGCTGATGGTGGCCTGTTCGTTACCTTATTTGAATCTTCAAGAGTTAAGGGACTGGGATTCAGCATCGATACAGACCCCGATTACCGCAGGGATGCTTTCCTTTTCGGCGAAAGCCAAAGTAGGGTGGTAGTTACGGTAAACCCGGAGAACGAAGGCGAATTTGCTGCTTTCATGTCACAGACAGGCACGGAATTTTCGCTGCTGGGCGAAGTAACAGGAAATGAAGCACTGGTTGATGGAGAATCATTCGGAACCATTCAGGAGCTGGATAAGCTGTTTGAAAGTGTGATTCCAGAAATGATGTCGTGAAGCCAGGAAAGTGAGAAGATAAGAATATAAGAGGTTGTGAAAGCTAAAAAAAAGGAACGGCTGAGATTTGCCGTTCCTTTTTTATTATTTACAGGGGTGTTTTTTACCAAATTTCCGCGCGATTTTCGGGGGCTATGAACCTGCCAGTCTCTGGCTGAATATCGAATGCCTGATAAAAGGCTTCGAGGTTGTACACAATTCCGTTAACCCTGGCTTCGCCCGGGGAGTGGGGTCCTTCGTTTATCTGGCGCATTACTTCCTTATCGCGAATGTTGTTGCGCCATACCTGTGCATACGAAATGAAGAAGCGCTGCCCGGGCGTAAACCCGTCGATGGGACCAGGGCGGCCGCTTTCATCCAGTTTGTTTTGAAATGCTTGGTAGGAAATGGTTACACCACCCAGGTCGGCAATGTTTTCGCCAAGGCTGAGTTTACCATTGATGGTCAGGCTGTCGAGCATCACAAAGTTGTTATACTGTTCCACCAGCACCTGGCTCAGCTCTACAAAGCGTTCGGCATCCTCGGCGGTCCACCAGTCGCGCAGGTTTCCATCGGCGGCATACTGCCTGCCCTGGTCATCAAAGCCGTGGGTCATCTCGTGGCCAATTACCACACCAATGGCGCCAAAGTTCACGGCGTCGTCGCCATCAAGATAGAAAAATGGGGGTTGCAAAATGCCAGCCGGGAATACGATCTCGTTCATGGTGGGGCTGTAATAGGCATTTACGGTTTGCGGGCTCATAAACCACTCGTCGCGGTCAACGGGCTGCCCAACTTTTTCGAGGTTGCGGCGGGTGTTGAACAGGCTGCCGGCCATAGCGTTGAGCACGTAAGGCTGGTCAGTGATTTCAAGAGGGGTGTAGTCAATCCATTTATCAGGATATCCGATTTTCACGTTCATTCTGCCCAGCTTTTCGTGGGCCTGTTCCTTGGTCACCTCGCTCATCCACTCCAGCTGATCGATACGTTGTGCAAAAGCCTTGCGCAGATGATCTACCAGGTCAATCATGCGTTCCTTTGCCTGCGGTGGAAAGTGCACGGATACGTATTCCTGCCCAACGGCTTCGCCCATGGTGCGGCCAAGGGTACCAATTGCCCTGCGCCAGCGTTCTTGCTGGGCCGTTTGTCCTGACATTACACGACCATAAAACTCGAATGAAGCATTGTCGAAATCCGAAGAAAGATAAGAAGCCGACGAACGCAAAAGGTTCCATTTCAAATAGGTTTTCCATTCATCCAGGTCAAAGTCTTTGATGAGTTTTTCCGCTTCAGCAAAGAACAGGGGTTGCGACACATTGAGTTCCTCAATGGAAACTCCCAATCCGTCAAAATAGTTGAGCCAGTTGAAAGAAGGCACAATGCCCTGAAGTTCTTCAAGTGTCTTTTTGTTGTAAGTAGCGTAAGGGTTTCGACGTTCGATGCGATCCATGGAAGCTTCGGCCAGCCGGGTTTCCATTGCCATAACGGTTTGGCGGGCTGCTGCGCTTTGGGCTTCCTCGTAGCCAGCCAGTGCAAAAATTGTTTCGATCAGATTTTCGTAGGCCGAGCGGATTTCCAAACTGCGGGCATCGTCTTTCAGGTAATAATCGCGGTCACTCATACCCAGTCCGCCCTGGCCCAGGTTGGCAATCATTATTTCAGTGTTCATGCGGTCTTGCGAAGCAGAGAGCCCGAAAACTGGCCGGCTGCCGCGCTGGTGAAAGAAGGCAAAAGCCTCTGCCAGCTCATCTTTCGAAGCCAAACTGTTGATCTGGTCAAGATAAGGTTGAAGGGGTTTAATGCCGTTTTCTTCCACAGACACAGAGTCCATTGCACTGTTGAAAAAATCGCGGATCTTCTGGCGGTTGCTGCCAATCGCAGCACTTTTGTCGGCGCTGATTTGGGTAATCAAATCCTGCAGCTGATGGTCATTGGCTTCGCGCAGCTGCTCAAACGAGCCGTATCGGCTGTATTCGTCGGGAATAGGGTTGGATTGCAGCCAGCCGCCATTGGCAAAGCGGAAAAAATCATCGCCCGGGTTGACAGAAAGGTCCATGTTCGAAAGCTCAATAGGAGGGGTGCTTTCCTTAACCCGAGAACTGCATGCGGTAATACTCATAACGGCAAATAGAATCAGTAAAACTTTTGTTGATAAAATTAGATACTTCATGTTGTGTTGCTGGTTTTTGATTTTGAATAATTGACTTTCTTTTTGAAGGGTTCGTTTACAGATACTTGGAAGAAAATTGAAGCCTCGAAATTACAAAATCCCCGGGCATTTTTTAAAAAATTAAAGGAAACAAAAGAGATCAGCGTGTGTGAAGGTGGTCTTCCATCCATTTGAGCAAATAAGCAAACACCTTCTCCTTATCGGTTTCATGCAGCATTTCATGCCGGCCGTGAAAGATCTTTACTTTAAGGTTTTGGAAGTGCTGCTTGTAAAACTCACGATGAATTTTCATGGCGTCCTTGCCAAAGTTTCCAACAGGATCGTCCTGCCCGCCCATGATAAGTAACGGAAGTGTTTTCCGGTACTTCAGGTTGTGGTGGGCCTTTTTCATTTCGCTAATGCCTCTAAACAGGTTGTGGTAAAAGGCAATGGAGCAATCGAAACCACAGTAAGGATCAGCAACATATTGGTCAGCCTCCGCACGGTCCGATGAGATCCATTCGAAAAGAGTGGGTCTAGGCTTGAAATGTCTGTTAAAGTTTTGGTAGAAGAAGCGATTAAACCATCTGCTTTTTTTCTGAGCCCCCAAAAAGAGTTTTTGCAACCTGATAAAAGTATGTGAAAGCTTAAGAAGATTGTTGGGCGTTTCAGAGGAGCCTGACAATATCAGTCCCTGTATATAAACAGGATAAACAGCAATAAAATGGCGGGCTAAAATTGATCCCATGCTATGCCCCATTATAAATAGCGGGATATCGGACTGGTTTTTTCTAACATAGGTGTACAGGGCTCTAGTATTTTCAAGCATGATTTCCCAGCCGCGATTGCACGAAAAATATCCAAGGCGGTCGATGCTTCCGGCTGTTTGCCCATGCCCGGGGTGATCATTGATAAAAACACCGTAACCATGCTCCGCAAGAAACTGCCCGATTTCGTGGTAACGCCCGTGGTGCTCGGCCATGCCGTGGATAATCTGTAAAATAGCTTTGGGTCTTTCGGTGGCTGGCATGTAGCTTTTAACGAAAAATCTTTCGTGCGAACTGCTGCTAAGAAAAAAAGTCTGCTCCTTGATTATTTGTGCTTCCATATCGTGCTGGACTTTCACTGGTGGGGTTAAGGTTTTTGGGAATTGTTGTATTTTTGCGCCCCGGCAGGTCTTTAACTGATTCATCGTTTGCCGGAAATTTTCTTCAAAATTATCAAACTTATTGCATACTTCTTACAAACGATAAGAATATTGAAAAGTCTTGATAGTTAGTTTTTTTCTCCCCTTACGGGGATAACCTAATTGATTTGGAACACAACGAAAGGCCACATTTCGGAAAAAAGCTTAAGCCCTGGCAGAGGCGTTTATATATTGCCGGTGGTACTTTTTCGCTGGCTCTTGGCATGTTGGGCATTCCGCTGCCGCTGTTACCCACCACGCCTTTCCTTTTGCTTTCGGCCTGGCTGTATGCCCGCAGTTCAAAACGCTTCTACTTCTGGCTGATCAACCATCGCTACTTTGGCAAGACCATTCGCAACTACCGCGAAAAGGGAGGCGTGGCACTTAATATAAAGATATGGGCGATTGCATTGCTTTGGATCACCATTACCCTGTCAGCAACCCTTGCTGTTGGCAATTGGTGGGTTAGGGTATTGTTGCTGGTAATAGCCATTGGGGTTACAATTCATATCAGCTCCCTGAAAACTATCAAGCCCAATCGTTAGTATTATTTAATACAATAAAAGCCGCCATATCCTGTTGGATCTGGCGGCTTAAAATTTTTTCCTTTCCAGAGAAATCTTTACTTTTTTCTCTCGGGAGTATTAATGACCATCCTGTCCGGTATGCACATGACCATGTGATACTTCCTCGGCAGTGGCTTCGCGGGTTTCGAGCACTTCGCCTTTGAAATGAAGATCCATGCCTGCCAGCGGGTGGTTAAAGTCCATTTTAACTGTTTCTTCTCCAACTTCCACAACCTTACCATTCAATGGGTTGCCTTCCTGGTCGCGCATGGGCACCATGTTGCCAACTTCGAGCATATCGGAGGCCAGCTCTCCATCAATTACAAAAACACTCTTGGGCAGGTCTATCAGGGCTTCCTGGTTTACGGGGCCGTAGGCGTTTTCCGACAGGATAATAAATTCGAATGCATCCCCCTGGTTAAGCGAACCCACATTGTTTTCAAAATCAGGAATCAGGTTGCCAGTGCCAAATAAAAACTGGGCCGGGTTGGCTTTGTCGGCGGTTTCAATAATATCGCCCTGGGCATTGCCAGTGCGCAATTCGTAAGTTAAAGAAATGACTTTTGCTTGGGTCATAATAAATTTGTTATGGTTAAAAAATCAACGGGATGACCACCCTGGCGGGCGATACATCCCGGTATCTGAATGTTTTGCGAAGATAATCAATTTGTTACACCCCGCAAATCAAATTATTGTTAATTTTGCAGGCCAATGCTTCAGCATATTGAAGGCATTGCTTTTCCAGCCCCAAAAAACATTCAATTTTTATTTGCATTTTATTTGGGAATGTTTGAGAATATTTTGTAATTTTGCGCTCCTGAAAAATCAAAAAAATAGGAATAACTCATCATGGCAAAGAAAACCAAAGAAGCACGGGTGCAGGTAATCATGGAATGCACCGAGCATAAAGACAGCGGGTTGCCGGGTACTTCAAGGTACATCACTACCAAAAACAAGAAGAATACCCCTGAGCGCCTTGAGCTCAAGAAATACAATCCCATTTTAAGGAAAATGACCGTTCACAGAGAAATTAAATAAGCTTTGAATTATGGCAAAGAAAGTTGTTGCAACCCTTAAGACCGATTCCGGAAAAGGTTTCGCCAAGGTAATCAGGATGAACAAATCCGACAAATCTGGCGCTTATTCCTTTAGCGAAGATATTATTGCTTCTGATAAGGTGAAAGAATACTTCAGCAAGAAGTAATTTCTGTTTCCAAAAATATTTCCGGTCAGATCTGCCCTTGATTTAGAAGGGCAGATCTGATTTTGTTTTTCTATGCAGCTGATCCGGGGTAGTCCCGGTTTTTTTTGGCTGTTGCTCTTGTGCTGCTGGCAAACCGCCGTGCCTTATCTTTTTATTCATTAACTTTGCGCGAATCAATCAGAAAAGGATATGGGTCTGTTCGATATTTTTTCTAAAAACAAAAAAGAAAACCTCGACCAAGGGTTGAGCAAAACGCGCGAATCCTTTTTTGGCAAGCTATCAAAGGCCGTTGCCGGAAAATCGACGGTGGATGCCGAGGTGCTCGACAATCTGGAAGAGATCTTGATCAGCTCCGATGTGGGTGTAAATACCACTATTCGAATTATTGAACGCATTGAAGAAAGGGTGGCCCGCGACAAATACCTGGGCACTGATGAGTTAAACCGCATTCTTAAAGAAGAAGTGGTTGCCCTGCTGGCCCAAAACCCTGCCACCGATTTTGAAAATCTTTCAAGCGATAAACAACAGCGACCCTATATTATCATGGTGGTTGGTGTAAATGGGGTGGGAAAAACCACCACCATTGGCAAGCTTGCGCATAAATTCAAAAATGCCGGACAAAAAGTGGTGTTGGGCGCGTGTGATACCTTCAGGGCAGCGGCAGTAGATCAGTTAACCATATGGTCAAAACGCGTGGATGTGCCTGTAGTTTCGCAGGGAATGGGCGCCGACCCGGCCAGCGTTGCATTCGAAACCCTTCAGTTTGCCGTGAAAAACAGCATGGACGTGGCCATTATCGATACCGCCGGACGGCTGCACAATAAGGTAAACTTGATGAACGAACTTTCCAAAATTAAACGTGTAATGCAGAAGGTCATTCCTGAGGCGCCCCACGAAATTTTGCTGATTCTCGATGGCTCCACCGGACAGAATGCCTTTGAACAGGCCAAGCAGTTCACTGCAGCCACTGAAGTCAACGCCCTGGCCATAACAAAACTCGATGGTACTGCTAAGGGTGGAGTGGTAATAGGGGTGAGCGATCAGTTTCAGGTACCTGTTAAATATATTGGCGTGGGCGAAAAAGTGGAAGACCTCCAGCTTTTTGACCGCGAAGCTTTCGTGGAATCTATCTTCCAGTAATAACCTCCTCCCTTGTGAAAAAGAAGTCTTTGAATGTAATCACCCTGGGTTGCTCCAAGAACCTGGTAGACTCCGAACGCATACTGGGCCAACTCCCAGCCGGCAAATTCAAACTTTCGCACGACGCCAATGGCCCGGCCGATATTGTCATTATCAACACCTGTGGTTTCATAAAAGATGCCAAGGAAGAAAGCATCGATACCATTCTGCAATATGTGGAGGCAAAAAAGCAAGGCCTGGTAGAGGAGGTGATTGTTACCGGTTGCCTTTCGCAGCGCTATAAGGAAGAGCTGCAGAAGGAAATTCCTGAGGCCGATGCTTGGTTTGGTGCGCGCGAACCCGATGATCTTTTCAATTACCTCTCGTTAAAATTTTCTCGCGAAAGCGGAGAAAGATATCTTACCACTCCTTCGCATTTTGCCTATTTGAAGATTGCCGAAGGCTGCGATCGTACCTGCTCTTTTTGCGCCATTCCCATGATCAGGGGCGCATTCCGCTCTCGCTCCATCGAAAACCTGGTGGAGGAAGCCAGAGAGCTGGCCGCCAAAGGTGTTAAAGAACTGCTGCTGGTGGCCCAGGACCTGAGTTACTATGGCTACGACCTTCAAAGGAAACCCCTGTTGGCAAAACTGCTCGAAGAACTGTCGAAAGTTGAAGGTATTGAATGGATCAGGCTGCATTACGCCTATCCCAAAAATTTCCCGGAGAATGTGATTCCTGTTTTGGCCAATAATCAGAAGGTTTGCCGATATCTCGACATTCCGGTGCAGCATATCAACGATCGTATTCTTAAGGCAATGCGGCGCGGGCACGATAAAAAAGATACCCTTCAATTGCTTGAGAAATTTCGCCGGCAGATTCCCGGGGTGGCCCTGCGCACCACTTTGCTGGTGGGTTTCCCTGGCGAAACACGCGAAGAATTTGAGGAACTTCTCGATTTTGTAAAACTGGCCCGCTTTGAGCGCCTGGGTGTGTTTACCTATTCGCCCGAAGAAGGCACTTCAGCCTTTCCGCTGGGCGACCCTGTTCCTGAAAAGGAGAAACTAAAAAGAGCAGCTGAACTTATGGAGCTGCAGGCCGAAATTTCTGGCGCATTGAATGAAGAAAAGATCGGAAAAACATTTAAGGTGCTGATCGACAGGGAAGAGGGCGAATATTTTATTGGCCGTACCGAGTTCGATTCGCCCGAAGTCGATAATGAAGTGCTTGTTGAAAATGCCCCCGGCATTAAGCCCGGAGCGTTTGTAAATGTATTGATCACTTCTGCCACCGATTTTGAGCTGTTCGCAAAGGTGGTTTAGTAGAAATCTGAAAAACATTTTTTTATGCTCAAACCCAATGCTAACCTTGATGAAATAAATGCTCTGAACCGCAACACCCTGATGGGGCATCTGGGCATGGAATACCTGGAGGTGCGCGAAGGTTATGTGTATGCGCGCATGCCGGTCGATCACCGCACCCTGCAGCCTGCCGGCATTTTGCACGGTGGCAGCAGCCTGGCACTGGCCGAAACCATTGGCGGACTGGGATCGGTGATCCTGGTAGACAATAGCCTGTTCGACGTGCGCGGCTCCCATATCAGCGCAAACCACCTCAGGGCAGGGAAAGGAGATTGGGTGTTTGGAAAAGCCACCCTGATCCATCGTGGAAAGAACACCCACCTGTGGAATATTGACATTTTTGATGAACAAGACCAACTGATCTCCAGTTGCCGGCTCACCAATTTTATTATTGCCAAAAGTAACGCCTAGAAAGGCTGTTTTATGGAACTGTCCGCCTTTATTAACCAATTGCTGGCCAATGATCAGGCTTTTGTTTGTTATCGCCTGCCAGAGGCAGCAGAACCTGTTTGCCTGGCTGGAGGAGATTTTGAAGCCTTGGTTAATTTACTGGATGTTCAGAATGAAGAAGGCTTTGTGCTGGTACCTTTTCACGCTTCCGCAGAAATGCCCCCGCTTTTCTACCGTGGGGGACAATCATACCATGGCTGGCAAAATGAATACCCTGATGTGATAAATAAAGAAACACCCAAAGGGATTAAATCCAAAAAAAATGAATTCCTAAGTGTTGGCTTTCAAGAATATGCCAGGCAGGCCAACCATCTGGTTAAGAAAATGCGTTCCGGTAGCCTCCAAAAGGTAGTGCTTTCGAGGATCATTGCCGAACCATTGTCATCATCTTTTGAAGCGGGTCAATTTTTTGAAAATCTTTGCCAAAAGTATCCGGCGGCATTTATTTACCTGCTGAACGATGGCCGGGGGCAGTGCTGGGCGGGGGCAAGCCCTGAGATGCTTCTTGCAGCCGAAAAAGGTTCGGCCAGTACCATGTCGCTTGCAGGAACCCTGCCGGCAAAAAAAGGCGGAACCAGCGATTTTGAATGGCAGGATAAAGAAAAAGAAGAACAAAACCTTGTAACAAAATTTATTCGCGAGAAGCTGATTACCAGTGGAATATCAGATTTCATTGAAGCACCACTTGAAACCCGCCCAGCTGGACCGGTGGTGCATTTGTTAAAACAGTTTTCTTTTAAAATGCCTGGCTCACTTTCTGCGCTTGAACTGGCAAAAAACCTGCATCCTACTCCAGCGGTGTGCGGATTGCCCGCCGATCTGGCCCTGAAAGAAATACTATCGACAGAGGATCACCAAAGAGGATACTATGCCGGATTTCTTGGACCGGTATCGAACTCCCAAACAGCACAATTGTTTGTGAATTTAAGGTGTATGCAGATTGTTGAGAAAAATGCAGTTATTTTTGTGGGAGGCGGATTACTGACCGAATCGGAAGTGGAACGCGAATGGCAGGAAACCGAAACCAAGGCAGAAACCCTGCTTTCGGTGATCAGAAAACTTAACTGAGAAAGTTATGCTGCACGACAGAATGGGACTGGAATACCTTGCGGAACTGATGTTTCAGCGCAACATAAGGCATTTGGTCATTTCACCTGGCTCTCGTAATGCCCCCATTATTGATGCTTTTTGCAAGCGCCGTGGGTTTGACTGCAAGGCCATTGTAGATGAGCGCAGTGCGGCCTTTTTCGCCCTGGGCATGGCCCAACAGCTGCAGCAACCTGTGGCCATTGCATGCACATCCGGCACTGCCGTGCTCAACTTCGCCCCGGCCATTGCAGAAGCTTATTACCAGCGCATTCCCTTGCTGGTGCTAACGGCCGATCGTCCCGTTGAGTTTATCGATCAGGGCGACGGACAAACCATAAGGCAGCAAAACGTTTTTGCAAACTATATTAAAAAATCCGTTCAATTACCGCAAAGCATTAAAACAGGCGACGACCTCTGGTATGCCAATCGCCTGGTGTCGGAAGCCCTGAACGCAGCCGTTTATCCTGCAGCAGGCCCTGTGCACATTAACCTGCCGTTTTCAGAACCGCTTTACGGTGTAAGCATTCCCGAGACTCCCGCAGCCAAAGATTTCCACATTGAGGAAACTGTGCCTTCACTTTCCGCGAAAGCGATAAATTCTCTTGAAAAGGAATGGCAGGGTGCAAAGCGCAAACTTATGATTGCCGGTCAGTTGCAACCCAGCAGCTCACTGGAGAAACGACTTAAGGACCTGGCAGCCGATCCTTCGGTGGTCATACTAACCGAGGCCACATCCAACCTGAACGGCCCTGAATTTATTGCCTGGATTGACCGCTGCCTGGCCGCTTTACCCCAGGAGGACAGTGACTACAAGCCCGATCTTTTGATTACTTTCGGTGGCGCTGTGGTGTCTAAACGCATAAAAGGCTGGCTTAGAAAGGCCTCTGTGAAGCATCACTGGCACATCGACCCTGTTGATTTAAACATGGATACTTACCAGCACCTTTCTCGAATCATCCCTATGGAGGCTGAAGCATTTTTTACCCAGTTCAGACCGGCTGTTGAAAATTTAAGTGCCTCATTTACAACGAAATGGAGTGAATTGTCGGCCCGTGCGCGGCGCATTCATGCAGAATTCCTTTCTGAAAGTCCGTTTTGTGATTTAAAAATTTTTGAGAAGATTGTCGAAAATGTCCCCGAAGGCTACCATATTCAATTAGCCAACAGCACCCCTGTGCGGTATGCCCAGCTTTTTGAATACCCGCATGCTTTCCGGTTCTACTCCAACCGCGGGGTGAGTGGCATCGACGGAAGCTTATCGACGGCTGCTGGCGCTGCTTTAGCTTCAGGAAGAAACACGCTGATGATCACAGGTGATCTTGGCTTTTTCTATGACTCGAATGCCCTTTGGAACAAGTATTTGCCAAAAAACCTGAAGATCATTATGATCAACAATGGTGGTGGAGGTATTTTCAGGTACATCGATGGGCCCGACCAAACCGGGGCACTCGAAGAGTTTTTCGAAGCCAGTCACGATACTTCTGCCGAGCATATTGCAAGGGCGTTTGGGCTCAGTTTTTTCCTGGCTTCGGATATGGAAAGCCTGCAAAGTCAACTCAGCGTTTTTTTCCACGAAAGTGAAGCCCCAGCCATACTCGAAATAAAAAGCCCTGCCGCCCAAAGTGCCGCCACCCTGCGTGCCTACTTCCAGAACCTGGCAGGCAAGTAACTGCTATCTCAGGAATTATTGATAATTCCCGCATTTTCCCTTGTTTTATTTTTACTTTTGGAAAACAAAATGTGCTTCCCTGCATTTATCTTTGTAAAAAATCAGTGAAATAATGGAATCAAAACGTAACTGGACCACACTCAAAACTTACAAAGACATTCGTTTTGAGTTATTTGACCATATTGCCAAAATCACCATCAACCGGCCGGAAGTGCACAATGCTTTCAGGCCCACCACTACTTTTGAAATGGCCGATGCGCTCGACATTTGCCGGGAGCGGCCGGATATTTACACCATCATATTGACTGGCGAAGGCGACAAAGCCTTTTGCAGTGGGGGCGACCAACAGGTGAAGGGCGCCGGTGGCTATATCGATGAGGAGGGCATCCCGCGCCTGAATGTACTTGATGTGCAGCGCCGCATCCGTTCCATGCCCAAGCCCGTGGTGGCCATGGTAAACGGCTGGGCCGTGGGTGGCGGACATGTGCTTCACGTGATATGCGATCTTACCGTGGCCTCTGAAAATGCCCGTTTCGGGCAGGTAGGTCCCAAGGTGGGCAGCTTCGATGCTGGCCTGGGCAGCAGCTACCTTGCCAGCATCGTTGGCCAGAAAAAAGCCCGGGAGATTTGGTTCCTGAACCAGTTTTATTCTGCCAAGGAAGCCCTTGAAATGGGCCTGGTAAATAAGGTAGTGCCCCTTGAGCAACTTGAGGACACCACCGTGGAATGGTGCCAGATAATGCACAAGCGAAGCCCAATGGCCCTGCGAATGATTAAGCTGGGGCTGAATGCAGAGCTTGATGGACAGGTTGGCCTGCAAGAGTTTGCCGGAAATGCCACCCTGCTTTATTACCTCACCGAAGAAGCCCAGGAAGGTAAGCATGCATTTCTTGAAAAGAGAGATCCCGATTTTCACAAATATCCAAAATTTCCTTAACAGCCTGTTATGGCAAGTTTAAAATCCTGGATTAAAGCAGCGCGCCTGCGCACCCTTCCGCTGGCTCTTGCCAGTGTGGCAATGGGTGGTATGGTGGCTGCCACACACCCGCGCTTTAACCTAAAGGCAGTGGTTATGGCAGCCGTTACCACGCTGTTTTTGCAAATTCTTTCAAACCTGGCCAACGACTACGGCGATTCGCGATCGGGCATCGACAACGAAAAAAGGGTAGGACCCAAGCGTACCGTGCAAACCGGAGAGATCACCGCCCAATCAATGAAAAAAGCGGTAATTCTTTTTTCGGCGCTGTCACTTATTAGTGGTTTGCTGCTGATTTTCTGGGCGGCCGACCTTTCATTTAAAACCTCCGCCATTTTTGTTTTACTGGGCCTGGCTGCTATTATTGCAGCCATAAAATACACTGTTGGAAAGAATCCTTATGGCTATATCGGGCTTGGCGACTTGTTCGTATTTCTGTTCTTTGGACTGCTGGGAGTTGGAGGCACCTGGTTTCTGGCCACCAAAAGCTGGGATCCGCTCATTCTGCTGCCGGCAACAGCTATGGGCCTGTTAAGTGCCGGGGTGCTGAACCTAAACAATATGCGCGATTTCGTCAACGATCGCCAGAATGGAAAAAACACCCTGGTAGTGAAGATCGGCCTTCGTGCGGCTTTTGTTTACCATTGTATCATCGTATTGCTTCCCTTTGTTTTGTTGGGCGCTTATGTTCTATTTTCGGGTGTCAATCCAAGGGTTCTTCTTTTTCTGATTTTTCTGCCCGTCTTTGTGGTCGACCTGGTAAAAATCAAGAACTCGTTTGGTGGCGCACTGCTCGATCCCTTTCTCCGGAAACTTGCTGTTAAAACCCTTTTAATGACCTTGTTTTTTGGCATTCTACTGAACCTTTAATTATGCTGAGGGCCTCCTTCTTTCCTTATCAGCTCAGATTTAAGCGGCCTGCGGGCACTTCGAGGGGTGTACTGAAGACCAAGGAGTCCTGGTTTATTATCGTGCAGCAGGAGGCGGATATGAGCGTGCGGGGTATTGGAGAATGCAGCCTGATACCCGGCCTGAGCCCAGATGACCGCGACAGTTTTGATCCTGAGCTACAACGTCTCTGCGAAAACATTAACGACTACGAAAACTGGATTGAAACCCGTGGGGCTTTATATCCGGCCATTCGGTTTGGCCTGGAAACCGCCCTGGAAGATCTTTTCAGCGGAGGCCAGCGGGTATTCGAACAGAATCAGTTCACCTGTGGCAACAATGGTATTGCTATTAACGGACTGATATGGATGGGCGAACCGGATTTTATGCAACAGCAGATTCGCGAAAAGTTGGATGCGGGCTTTGATTGCATAAAGGTAAAAATCGGGGCCATTGACTTTGAGCAGGAACTGGAACTGCTTGGCATGATTCGACGCGAATACGGCCCCGACATCATTGAAATTCGCGTGGATGCCAATGGTGCTTTTTTGCCATCAAATGCCCTTGAAAAACTGAAACGACTGTCTTCCTTCAGCCTGCACTCCATTGAACAGCCTATTATGCCTGGACAAGCCGAAATCATGGCTGAACTTTGTGAAAAAAGCCCGGTTCCCATTGCTCTCGACGAAGAGCTGATCGGGGTAAATGACCCCGTAAGCCGCCGTAAACTTCTGAATGCCATTGCGCCTCCGTATGTCATTTTCAAGCCCAGTTTGCTTGGAGGGCTGAATGCCACGGCTGCATGGGCCATGCTGGCCGATACCCTGAACATTAAATGGTGGGTTACATCCGCCTTGGAATCGAACATCGGCCTGAATGCCATCGCACAATGGACATACAAATACGCAGGAAGTGTTCACCAGGGACTTGGAACAGGACAACTTTACACTAACAATATCCCTTCTCCCTTGATCATTGAAAGGGGGCAGCTTTTTTATAAGCCTGTACTGGGTTGGGATTTAAATGCATTGCAAAATGACTGAATCCATTCCTTCCATGCTTTCGCTGAATGGGGTGCGTTATGATGAAATCGCGCTCAGGGAATTGATTGCAAAGCCCGGAACCAAAAATGCCTTAAATGAAAAGCTTTTTGCTTTTTTGCAAGAATGGCTGAATAAAGATCCCCGCATAACCCTAAAAACCAGCGGAAGCACAGGTACTCCCAAGCTAATGCGTATTGAAAAGCTACGAATGCTTCGAAGCGCCCAAATGACAGGGCAGTTTTTTAGCCTGAAGCCAGGAATGAAAGCCCTGCTTTGCCTTTCTCCCGAGTTTATTGCAGGGAAAATGATGGTGGTCAGGGCCATGGAACTGGGGCTCGACCTTATTACCACCAATCTGGAAGCCAATCCCTTAAATGGTCTTAACCAAACGGTTGACTTTGCGGCCATGGTGCCTTTGCAGGTGGCACATGCACTCAGACAACAACCCGAAAAATTTGATTTGGTCAAAACCCTGATCATTGGCGGAGCAGCCCTCCCAATTGGCATTGAAGATGATCTTCAAAATGTGCCAACCGCCTGCTGGCATACTTATGCCATGACCGAAACCCTGAGCCATGTGGCGCTTAGGCCCGTAAATGGCCCAAACAG